>DATCBZ010000059.1:0-6304 GCA_036511555.1 Steroidobacteraceae bacterium | reverse complement strand
GCCGCTTGATGGATAAGAACCCGCACGGCTTCGGTCTCATACAGCGCGACCGCAACTTTGATCACTACCAGGACAGTGAGTCGCGCTTTCAGGCGCGGCCGAGTTATTGGATTGAGCCGCGCGGCGACTGGGGTGAGGGCGGTGTGGAACTCGTCGAGATTCCGACCGACGAGGAGATCAACGACAACATGGTTGCCTACTGGGTGCCAAGCGCCCCGGTGAAGGCGCACCAGACGTTAAAGTTCGCCTATGTACTGAACGCGTATTCGGAGTCGCCGCTGTGGCCGCCCGCGGGCAGGGTAATTGCGACTCGCACCGGCAGCGCCACCCCCGGGCTCAACACAGCGCACGGGCGGCGGCGCTTTACGGTTGATTTCGCAGGCGGCCCATTAGGGGATCTTGCGCCTTCGCAGGTGGTCAAAGCCGAATTGGGTGCAAGTCACGGACTGATCGACAATGTCACGGTCGAGCGGCTTCTTGAGACGGGGGGTTGGCGCGTTGCTTTTCGTTACACGCCCGATGGCACAAAGCCTGCCGACATGCATTGTGTCCTCACGCTCTTTGGTGAGCCGTTGACGGAGACATGGACATACCTATGGAACCCCTGAACTACGTACCGAGCCCCCGTCAGCGGCACGTGGCTGGGTTTCGCCAATTCCTTTTCTTCAGCTTCACGTTTGCCTCGGCCGGTTTCGCAACCAGCCTTATGTTCAGCATTCTCAAGGCTAACGGTCTGACTGCGCTTGAGGCGATCGCGCTCGTCCTGTTCGCAATTTTGTTCACGTGGATTGCGGGCGCGTTCTGGACGGCGGTAGCGGGCTTCGTGATCAAGCTGGTCGGCAAAGACCGCGCCGTGATCAACGCGGCGGAGGTGGAAGGGCGGGCGCTTAGATCGCGTACGGCGATTGTGATGCCGATCTACAACGAGGATGCGCAGCGCGTCGCTGCGGGTATCAACGCCATCTGGACTTCCCTTATGGCCCAGCCAGAAGCCGCCGCCTTCGATTTTTTCATACTCTCTGACACGCGCTCCGATGAGATCGCTGCCGCGGAGGAGCGCGCCTGGCGCACGCTCGTCGCCCGCCACCACGCTGACGGGCGGATTTTCTATCGTCGCCGCGCCGATAACACCGCCAAGAAGGCGGGCAACGTTGCCGACTTCGTGCGCAACTGGGGCGGCGCCTACGAGTACTTCATTGTCGTTGACGCCGACAGCATCATGACCGGCCATGCTCTGGTGACTCTCGCGCGCCTCATGGATGCACATCCGCAGGCCGGGATCATCCAAGGATTGCCCCTGCCCGCGGGCCGCGAAACCCTGTTCGCGCGCATGATTCAGTTCGCAGCTCGCTTGAACGGGCCCATGCTTTCGAGCGGCCTTGCCTTCTGGCAACTCGGCGGCGGCAATTATTGGGGCCACAACGCGATATTGCGGACGCGGCCGTTCGCCGCGTTCTGCGCGTTGCCGCCGCTGCCGGGCGCGGCGCCCTTTGGCGGGGAGATCCTAAGCCACGATTTCGTCGAAGCGGCGTTCATTCGCCGCGCGGGCTACGAGGTCTGGCTGGTACCAGATCTGGGCGGCAACTGGGAGGAGGTGCCATCGAACGTGATTGATTTTGCGGCGCGCGATCGGCGCTGGACGCAGGGCAATCTGCAGCACATGCGCGTGCTGCCTTTGAAGGGACTGCCGTGGCTGTCACGACTGCACATGCTGACCGGCATCCTCTCCTACCTCACCTCGCCCATGTGGTTTGCGATCCTGATCGTAAGCTCCGTCATTACTTGCATGGAGGCGATGAGCGAGACGGTTTATTTTCAGCCGGGAGAGCGCAGCCTGTTTCCGGACTGGCCCATTTCGCGTCCGCATGAGATTGCGATGCTGCTCCTCTTGACCATCATTGTTCTGCTGTTGCCAAAGCTTCTAGGGGCCACATTGGCGTTGACCAATCGCGCGCTGCGACGAGGATTTGGCGGGGTTTGGCGTCTGTCGGTAAGCCTCATCGTCGAGCAAATCTTCAGCATGTTGCTCGCGCCGATGATGATGGTGTACCACTCGAATTTCGTCATACGCGCGGCTGCCGGAAAATCGGTCAGTTGGGGCTCGCAGCCGCGTTCCGACCGGGGCTTGACCTACCGCGAAGCCCTGCGGCGGCATCTGTTTCATGTTCTTTTGGGCCTTGTCTGGGGCGCAGTGATTCTTTACTGCGCGCCGCGCTTTATCTGGTGGATCATGCCGGTGCTAGCGGGTCTTCTGTTCTCCGTGTTCCTTGCGGTCTGGAGCAGCGGACCAAAACTGGGGCGCTGGATGCGCATGTGGGGGCTGCTCTTGACGCCGGAGGAAACCACCGTGCCCGCCGAGCTTGCAGCAGTGCACCGCGCTGCGCCCTTTGTAGTTGATGCCGCCGATGAGCCGCGCCACCGTGTTCCCGAGCCTGCACCGCTGCGCATGGAGGCGTCCCCGCCTGTGTACCTGCGGCTGCGTGATGCGTTTGTCACAGCACCGCGCGTCAGCGCGCCAGCGCCGCAATTGACACCGCCGCCGCCGCCGTTGAATCCCACCGAGGTTAAGGTATTAGTGTCTTAGAGACATTTCATCCCGCAGTCGCCGCCTGGTTCCGCCGTACTTTTGACGCGCCGACTCCGGCGCAAGTGCAAGCCTGGCCTGCTATCCGGGCGGCCCGACACGTACTGATTGCAGCGCCGACGGGTTCGGGAAAGACTTTCGCCGCGTTCCTCACGGCGATCGATGAGCTGGTGCGCCAGGGATTGAAAGGCACGCTGACGGATGAGACGCAGGTGGTCTATGTGTCGCCGCTCAAAGCGCTATCGAACGATATTCGCCGCAATCTGGAAGCGCCGCTTACGGGCATTCGCGCAGAACTTGCGGCGTTGTCACTACCCGACATTGAAGTCCGCACGCTGGTGCGCACCGGCGATACGCCGCAGCACGAGCGCGCGAGCATGCGCAAGAGGCCGCCACACATCGTTGTGACGACGCCGGAGTCGCTGTACATACTCCTGGGCTCCGAGTCGGGACGCAAGACGCTCGCAACCACGCGCACGGTGATTGTCGATGAGATCCATGCGCTCGCCGGCACGAAGCGCGGCGCGCATCTTGCGATATCGCTTGAGCGGCTGCGCGAACTTACCGGCGGCAGCCTTACGCGCATTGGCCTGTCGGCAACCCAAAAACCAATTGCTGAAGTCGCACGGTTGCTGGTGGGCTCATCCGCTCTCGCCGCCGAGGGCGGCTGCACGATCGTTGACATGGGTCACGCGCGCGCGCGCGATCTTGCGATCGAGGTGCCGCGCTCGCCGCTCGAAGCGGTCATGTCGGGGCAGACATGGACGGAAGTATATGACCGTCTCGCCGAACTCATTCGCGAGCATCGTACGACCTTGGTATTCGTCAATACCCGCAGGCTCGCCGAGCGCGTGGCGCGGCATCTGTCAGAGCGTTTGGGCGAGCAGCACGTGGCGGCGCATCACGGCAGCCTCGCCAAGGAGCGGCGTCTGGATGCCGAGCAGCGCTTGAAGCGCGGCGCTCTGCAGGCCCTCATCGCAACAGCCTCACTCGAGTTGGGAATAGACATAGGCGATGTTGACCTTGTGTGCCAGTTGAGTTCGCCGCGCTCCATCAATGCGTTTCTGCAGCGCGTCGGGCGGGCGGGTCACGCCGTCGGCGGCACCTCTAAGGGGCGCATCTTTCCGCTCTCGCGCGACGATCTGGTGGAGTGCGCTGCGCTGCTGGATGCCGTGCGCCGCGGCGAGCTTGATGAACTGAACGTCGCTGCCGCCGCGCTCGATGTGCTCGCGCAGCAGATTACCGCCGAAGTGTCCGCACAGGAGTGGGAGGAGGAGGGCCTGTATCAGTTGCTACGGCGTGCCTATCCGTTTCGGGACCTGGCGCGCCGAGATTTCGATGCGGTCGTGACGATGCTGGCCGAAGGTTTCAGCACTCGACACGGCCGTCATGGCGCGCTCATCCATCATGATGCGATCCACCATATGCTGCGGCCGCGGCGCGGTGCGCGCCTTACGGCGCTGACCTCCGGCGGCACGATTCCTGACAACGCTGATTACCAGGTCATGCTCGAGCCCGAGGCGCACATCGTTGGCACCGTGCACGAGGACTTCGCAGTCGAGAGCCTCGCAGGCGATGTCTTTCAGCTGGGCAACACCTCGTACCGGATCCTGCGTGTGGAGCGCGGCACAGTGCGCGTCGAGGATGCGCGCGGCCAGCCGCCGACGATACCGTTCTGGCTCGGCGAGGCGCCGGGACGCAGTAATGAGCTGTCCTTCGCGGTATCGCGCTTCAGGGGCGAATTTGCTGTGGCGCTGGTAGAGAGCGCGGCCGCGGGGCTCGCCTGGCTCACTGAGACAGTAGGCTTAAGAGAGCCGGAAGCTGCGCAGCTTCTGGCTTATCTTGGCAGTGCGCACGCAGCCTTGGGTTGCCTGCCCACGCAGGACACGGTGGTTTTGGAGCGCTTCTTTGATGAGGCGGGCGGCATGCAGCTCGTCATGCACACCCCTTTTGGCAGCCGGATAAACCGCGCCTGGGGACTTGCGCTCAGAAAGCGTTTTTGCCGCCAGTTCGATTTTGAGCTGCAGGCGGCGGCAACCGAAGACAATCTGGTCCTGTCGCTGACGAGCGCGCACAGTTTTGATCTCGAAGATGCCGCCTACTACCTGCACTCCGCGAGCGTGCGCGCCATTCTCGTGCAGGCACTGTGTGCGGCACCGATGTTTGGCGTGCGCTGGCGTTGGGTTGCGGGAGTTGCGCTCGCGCTGCCGCGCTATCGTGGTGGCAAGAAGGTGCCGCCGCAAATTCAGCGCATGAACGCTGAGGATCTGCTCGCGAGCCTATTTCCAGATCAGGTCGCATGCGCGGAGAACCTCAGCGGTGAACTTGAGATTCCCGACCATCCGCTGGTCGCGCAGGCGGTGCGCGATTGCCTGGAAGAGGCGATGGACATTGCAGGCTTCGAACAGCTGTTGCGGGCGCTCGAGGCCGGCGCCATCCGTGTCGTGGCGCGGGATTTGACGGAACCTTCACCGCTTGCACTCGAGGTGCTCTCGGCGCGCCCCTATGCCTATCTCGATGATGCGCCGCTGGAAGAGCGCCGCACGCAGGCTGTCATGAGCCGCCGCTGGCTCGACCCGGAAAGCGCAGCGGATATCGGCCGGCTCGATGGCGCGGCAATCGAGCGGGTGCGTGCGCAGGCGTGGCCGGATGCTGCCAGTGCCGATGAGCTGCATGATGCGCTTCTTTGGCTCGGCTATTTGACACCTGCGGAGGTCGCCGCGAACCGAGCCTGGCAGGCGCTCATCGACATTCTGGCTGCGGACCGGCGCGTGCTGACAGTCGCGCCCGCCGACGCGAGCGTCGTGTGGATTGCGGCAGAACGGCGCGAGCTCTTCGCCGCATTGAGCACTGCGGCGACGCGCGACAGCGCCTGCGTTGAAATCGTGCGCGGTCGCCTCGCAGGGCTCGGGCCCGTGAGCGCGCAGGCGATTGCAGTCTCATTGGGGATTGAGATTGCGCAGATTGAGCGCGCGCTTCTGGCGTTGCAGGCGGAAGGCTTTGCGATGCGCGGACGCTTTACACCCCGTGCAAGCGTTGAGGAGTGGTGCGAACGGGCTCTCCTGGCACGTATTCATCGCTACACGCTCAATCGGCTGCGCGCCGAAATCGAACCCGTGCCGGCACGCGATTTTCTGCGCTTCCTCATTGAATGGCAGCGCGTTGCGCCCGCCGCGCGCATGCAAGGTCCGGATGCCGTCGCCGCGATCCTTGGACAGCTTGAGGGCTGCGAGCTGCCGGCAGGCGCCTGGGAGACGGAGATTCTGCCGGCGCGCATTACCGAGTATGAGCCGGCATGGCTCGATGAGCATTGTCTGGCCGGACGGTTCGTGTGGACGCGTATGACGGCGCGTGCGGCGGACCCGGAGCGGGGCGCCGCGCCGGTGCGCGCAACTCCGATCGCGCTCATTGCGCGCCGGAATCTGAGGTTGTGGTCGGGGTTTACCTCGGCCGTGCAGACGGATCAGTTGACGGCCAGCGCCCGGGCGATCATCGAGTGCCTCACCGTCGAGGGTGCATCATTCTTTGACGATCTGGTGGACAGTGCGCATCTCCTGCCGACTCAAGTGGAAGCGGGCCTTGCTGAGCTCGTCGCGCTTGGGCTTGTAAACTCGGACAGCTTTGGGGGTTTGCGCGCGCTGTTGGTCCCCACGGAGCGCCGCCAATCCGCCGGGGGGGCGCCGCGGCGCCGCCGGCTCGCCGTTTTTGGCATGGCGGACG
>DATCBZ010000058.1:0-3427 GCA_036511555.1 Steroidobacteraceae bacterium | reverse complement strand
GACGGGGTGAGTTTGACGGTGAATGAAGTCGAAGGCTCAGTATTCGGAGTCAATTTGATCCCGCATACGGTGGCGGTAACCACACTGGGGCGCTTGAATACTGGCTCCCGTCTCAATCTGGAAGTTGATCAGCTCGCGCGTTACGTCGAACGATTGGTTGCAACATCCGAAGGCATTTAGGGGCATCCTGACGGGCCCACAACGTGCTGCCGTTGCCGGCCCCGGTTCGCTACATTCCTAAGCGCCCTGCAACGGGCGCACCGGGCAGCACGACTTTGTTAGCAAGGGCCGCCCAGCGCGCGAACGTGGCGCCAGCTCAAAGTCTCAAAGAGCGTGCTCGTCCCGCTCGTGCCCGCCAAGCACCGCGGCTACACAGGCTATGAATGCGCCGATTAGCATCGCAAGCGCCGTGCAGATCGCAGCGGCGGCGGCGGCTTTACGTGCTGCATCCGCGGCCTGACGCGCTTTGGTCTGCGCAACGTTAAGCTGCCCTATCACATCATCGACCCGCTTCTGCGCGTCCGACTGCGAGATGCCAGTCCGTGCTGCCACCAGCTGGGATATGTAGCTGCGATCGGCAGCCGCAACGTCGCCAGTCGGTAATCCTTTGGCGAGAATACGGGTTGTCTCGGCACGCGCGTCCGTAGAGGACGAATTGGCATCCGGAGTCGCCGAGCGAAACAGCGTATCCACGTCATAGGCGCCGACGACAGAACCGTTCATCGCACCGTTCGGCGCCTGGTTCAGCGCCCCTTGCGCAGCGCCCTGACCGACGGTTGCCGCTGCGTGAACGCCGGCCCCGGCCATTGACGAGGCCGCGGACGCCAGTATCAACGCACCGATCACCGTCGCCACGGCCCAGGTCACGAACCCATGGGCGGTGTCGCGAAAGAAGACTTCATGCGTATGGGTCCCGACCCAGCGCGTGCGCAATCGCCCGGTCAAGTAACCGCCTGCACCTGCTGAAATCCACTGCGTGACGATGAACCAGATTGCGGTGGCAGCGGTGAACGTCGTGGCGGATGCGCCACTGTTGGGCCACGGCGAGATTGACGCGAAACCCAGACCCGTGCCGAGCGCAAGCAAGATGACGGTAGCGGACGCGGCGACGAAAGCGCCCGCGATGATGGCGGCCCAGGACACCGCCGACGTTGCCGCTTCGTTCGAAGATGAATAGGCGCTGCCCGGTACATGCCCGGGTCCTAAGTTCAATAAGGGATCCATGATGGCAGCGCTCAGCGCCAAACCAGAGCGAGCAGGAGAATGATTGGAATCGGTACGCCAAGCAGCCAGAGCAGAATTCCGCGACCCATAAGTTTCTCCCCTTTAAATTTTGAAACTGCGGCGCCACCTCTACCGCGCATTGGTAACGCACGGAGCGATGCTTAGGTTCCGCTGCGACGCCGCGACCGCGGCGCGATTTGCCCCACGCTGCGGACTCAAAACCGGTCCATTAACTTGCCGGTTCCAGGCTGCGACGGATCGAATCGCGCGCTCGCCTTCGGTTACCTAGCAACACGCTCAGAGTGCATTGAAACGAATCCGGGTCTTACGGGTACGTACTGCAGAACAAATACCGCAAGCGCCGACAATGCGGGCCGTCCCCGGCGTTTGTCGCGTGCCTGCGGTCAATCTGTGGGGACTGCCACGCCGCAGTTATACTAATGCCCGACAATCGCCGTCTGATGGCATGCTGCCGCATGCTGTGGTGACGCGCGATTCGTGCTTTTATTTTTGTTATGTTTCCGTAAGTTATAAAGATTTACTCAGGGTGAATTGTTATGTCAAAAGTTTACTCGCTGCCCACCCGCGCGGCTGACAGCGGCGCCGCCGCGTCCGGGATCGCAAGCGTTGAGGAGATTCTTACGGAGCTTCGCGCCGGGCGTATGGTTCTCATCCTCGATGACGAGGACCGCGAGAATGAAGGCGACCTCATCATGGCCGCCGAATGCGCAACGGCCGAAGCCGTGGCTTTCATGATTCGCCACACGAGCGGGATCATTTGCGTATCCATGGACCCGGAGCAGCTGACGCGCCTTGAGCTGCCACAGATGGTGCCCAATAACGATGAGGCATATCGCACCGCGTTTACCGTGTCGGTCGATTACCGTTTCGGCACCACGACCGGCGTGTCCTCGGCAGACCGCGCCGCGACGATTCGCGCGTTAGTTGATAGAAGCTCATCGGCCCAGGACTTTGCACGGCCCGGACACATCTTTCCGCTGCGTCCCCGCCGCGGCGGAGTTCTTATCCGAGCCGGGCACACCGAGGCGGCGATGGATCTGTGCATGCTCGCGGGACTGCAGCCGGCGGGTGTGTTGTGCGAGCTCATGAACGACGACGGCAGCATGGCGCGACGCGCCCAGATCGAGACATTCGCGCGCGAACATGCGCTCAAGATCGGAACGATCGCCGACCTCATCCGCTATCGGCTGCGCAATGAGCGCTCGGTCGAGCGCATCTCCGAACAGACCGTTCAGACGGAGTTCGGCGAATTTCGGTTGGTCGCCTACGAGGACAGGGTGCATCGGGGCGTGCATTTGGGGCTCGTCTGCGGCCGACTCGATCAGCCGCTTGCGCCGCTCGTGCGGGTACATGTGGCCGATACGTTGCGCGATCTACTGGGGATTCGTGTCGAGGCGCGCTCCTGGACGTTGCGCGCCGCGCTTAAACGCATTGCTGAATCCGGCAACGGCATTGTCATCATCTTGCGTGAGCCGGAAGGTCCCGATGAACTCGCCGATGCGCTGCGCTCACTGGGACCATTAGCGGCGCCGCAACCGGGCGCGCCTGCCGCTGACAAGCAGCAGCAGCTCGGCGAAGGTGCGCGTTCGGTGCTGCGCACGTATGGAATCGGCGCGCAAATATTGAAGGATTTGGGGGTGCGGCGCATGCGTGTGTTGTCAGCGCCGAAGCAGATGCACGGGATATCCGCATTCGACCTTGAGATCGAAGGCTATCTTGGAGAAGAGGCGTGAGTGGCACGCGCTCGAGCGACGCCGACTATTCGGCAAGCGGACGCCGGATTGCCATCGTCGCGGCGCGCTTCAACGAGGTCGTGGTCGCTGCATTGTTAAAAGGCGCGACTGCGAGGTGGTCGGCGCGCGGCGGTGATGAGCACAGCCTGCTGGTTGCGCGCGTGCCGGGTGCGTTTGAGCTGCCGGTGGTCGCGCGGCGCCTTGCCAGAAGCGGGCGCTTTGAGGCGATTGTTGCGCTCGGTTGCGTGATTCGCGGCGATACGCCGCATTTTGAATACGTCGCCGGCGAATGCGCCCGTGGTCTGCAGCAAACCGCGTGCGACACGGGCGTGCCGATTGCGTTTGGCGTGCTCACCGTCGACAACATGGAGCAGGCGCTTGCGCGTGCCGGCGCGGGTGCAGGCAATAAAGGTGCTGAGGCCATGGACAGTGCGCTTGAGATGACGCAT
>DATCBZ010000057.1:0-4326 GCA_036511555.1 Steroidobacteraceae bacterium | reverse complement strand
GGAGCGGGGCTTGGCGTACTGCCCCGCCATGCGCCCGAGGCGGATGATCGGTTTCTTCAAACCGTGCAGCAGCACCAGGCTCATCTGCAGGAGAATCTTCAGCTGCTTCGTAATCCGGTCCGACTCGCAATCGGCAAAGGTTTCCGCACAGTCGCCCCCCTGCAGAAGAAACGCCTGGCCGCGCTGCGCGCTTGCCAGACGCTCGGTGAGTGCATCGACCTCCCACGACACGACGATCGGCGGCAGCCGCGACAGCTGCGCAAGCACGCGCTCGAGCGCGACCGGATCGTCGTAACTCGGTTGTTGTTGCGCGAGCTTCGTCTGCCAGCTCGCAGCATGCCAAGGCAGTGTTTGGGGTGAGCGCATCGGCATTGATCCTACACATTTAACACTTGGCGCCCAACTTTCCTTCCGGACTGGCGCAGCGCCCACTGGGGATGCAGAATGCGCGCCGTTCCAGCTGGCTGACCGCATCTGTGAGGCTTTGGGCATGCATCGCGTATTAATTCTCGGCGCTGGCAAGATCGGCGCACTGATCTCTGGATTATTAGCAGAATCAGGTAGTTACACTGTTTTCCTCGGCGACGTCGATGGAGCTACAGCAGGCGCCGTGGTCAGCGCCCATGGCAGCGCGAACCTGACGGGCGTGCCGCTTGATGCGTCTGACACCGCGGCGCTTACCCGCCAGCTTGCAGCCGAGCCCGTCGATGCGGTGATCTCAAGCCTGCCTTATTACTGCAATGTGGGGGTGGCGGACGCGGCGCGCGGATCGCGCGCGCATTACTTCGACCTGACGGAAGACGTCGAGGTTACCCGGGCAGTCATCCGCATTGCAGAGGGGGCGACCAAGGCGTTCGTCCCGCAGTGCGGCCTTGCGCCGGGATTCATCAGCATCGCGGCCAACGAGCTCATGAGCCACTTCGATAAGTTGCGCGCCGTGAAGCTGCGAGTCGGCGCCCTGCCGCAGCATCCGAACAATGTCCTGAAGTATTCTCTCACCTGGTCGACCGAAGGACTCATCAACGAATACGGCAACCCGTGCCAGGCGATTGTTGATGGGCGCACTTTGGAAGTCGCACCACTTGAGGGGCTCGAGGAGATCGAGATCGACGGCACCTTGTATGAAGCCTTCAACACCTCCGGAGGCCTGGGTTCGCTTGCGGAAAGTCACGGCGCGCGCTGTGAGTCGATGAACTACAAGACCATCCGCTATCCGGGTCATTGCGCGCAGATGCGGCTACTGATGAATGATTTGAAGCTCAATCAGGACCGCAAGACCTTGAAGCATGTGCTCGAGAACGCGGTGCCCCAAACACTCCAGGACGTCGTCATCGTCTATGCCGCGGTCACCGGAACGCAGGACGGCGAATTGCGCGAGGAAAACTACGTCAATAAGATTTATCCGCAGGTCATCGCCGGCCGTCTCTGGTCGGCGATCCAGGTCACAACCGCTGCGGGCATCACGGCCGTCGTCGACCTCGTACTGCAGCATCCGAAGAAGTATCAGGGTTTCGTCGCCCAAGAGAATTTCAGCATGTCCGATATTCTCAACAATCGCTTTGGCCGCTATTACGCTCAAGGCGGCACGAAGGATCTGTCGGCAGAGGTCGTCGTGACGGGCAAAGCCGGCCGGCAGCGCCGGCTTAGCGCGGCCACCACGCGATGAATGCCACCGAAGCCGCCGCGCTCATCGCGCGCTTGGAATTGAACCGCATGCACCCGGGCGCCTGGTCAGGCGCGCGCGGTTGGTCGAGTGCGACGGAGGGTGAAGAGCTCGTCGTCAAAAACCCGACGACCGGCGGGCTCATTGCGACCGTGCGCGCTGCAAGCGCGGCGGATTACGAGGATGTCATGCAGTCGGCGGTTAAGGCTGCTGCCGAGTGGCGCCAGGCGCCCGCGCCCAAACGCGGCGAGGCAGTGCGGCTCCTGGGCGATGCGCTGCGCGCGCGCAAGACGGACCTCGGCACGCTGGTGTCACTCGAGAACGGCAAGATCCTCGCGGAGGGCCAGGGTGAAGTTCAGGAAATGATCGACATCTGCGACTTCGCCGTCGGCCAGTCGCGCATGCTCTACGGTCTTACAATGCACTCCGAACGCGCGCAGCACCGCATGTACGAGCAATGGCATCCGCTTGGCGTCGTCGGCATTATCTCCGCGTTCAATTTCCCGGTCGCGGTGTGGGCGTGGAATGCCTGTCTTGCGGCGATCTGCGGCAACGCCTCGGTGTGGAAGCCGTCTCCCAAGACGCCACTTGCGGCGCTCGCGGTGCAGCAGCTGTGCAATCGAGTCATGAAGGATGCGCGCCTGCCGCCCATCTTTCAGGTTTTCATCGATGCCGGGACCGAGCTTGCGAGCCGCTTCGTCGATGATCGACGCGTCGCACTCGTGTCCTTCACGGGCTCAACCGCAGTCGGGCGCCAGGTCGGCGAGCGGGTTGCGCACCGGCTCGGCAAGAGTTTGCTTGAATTGGGCGGCAACAATGCCGTCATTGTGGATGACACGGCAAACCTTGATCTTGCCGTGCCGGCGATTGTGTTCGGTGCTGCCGGCACCGCAGGACAACGCTGCACTTCGACGCGCCGCGTGCTCGTGCACACCGATCGGGCCGCTGAACTTGAACGGCGGCTCGTGCACGCCTATGCACAAATCCGCATCGGCGATCCACTCGCGGCCGGCACACTCATGGGCCCCCTTATTGATGCGCGGGCGGTCGAGCAGTATCGCTCGGCGCTGAGTGCGGCACGCGCTGCCGGCGGGGAATTGTTGTATGGCGGCAAGGTACTCGCAGGGCCAGGCAATTTTGTCGAACCGACGCTGTTTCGGGCGCGCAATGATTGGCCCATCGTGCAGACGGAAACCTTTGCGCCCATTCTCTATGTCATACCCGTGCAATCACTCGATGAGGCGATTGCACTGCAAAATAGCTCCGCCCATGGCCTCTCCTCGGCCCTCTTCACCGACCGGCTGCAGCACGCCGAGAAGTACTTGGCTGCCAACGGTAGTGACTGCGGTATCGCGAACATCAATCTTGGCACCTCCGGCGCGGAGATCGGCGGCGCCTTTGGCGGTGAGAAGGACACCGGCGGCGGCCGCGAATCCGGTTCCGATGCCTGGCGCGCCTACATGCGCCGCCAAACCAACACGATTAATTGGAGCCGCGAGCTGCCGCTTGCCCAAGGCATCGAGTTCAAAATCACTTCGTAAATACCGACGCAAAATCGCGCGCCATTGAGTAGCCGGCACGGTTGATATTTCGACGCGGCAAGCGGGACACGAAGTGCCGGGATCCTGCAGGCGCTCGCAGTGCATCTGCGAGAGCGGCGCGAGGCCATTCTTGCAGCCTGCCGCAAGGCGGTGGATACCGACCCGCACATTCCGAGCGCCTCGTCGCTGTCAAAGCCGCAGTTCGAAGACCACATTCCCGAAATGCTCGATACCTTCGAGCAGCACCTGTACGCACAGAGCGCTCCAGAGAAACGTGAGGCCATTGCCAATCAGAAGCACCGATGCCGCCGCGCACGGGTTGCAATCCGAAGCCATCGCCCGGGCTGCGGAGCTTGAACGGGGTCTGCAGGGCCTCACGGCTTTGCGCTTAAAGGCGCGCGAGCTCAGATTGGTTTGCCTTGCGCGAGCTCCTCTTTGGCCTCAACCCACAGTGCCTCCCAGCCCAGTGGCGTCAGCGTCTGCAGGCTGACGCCACGCTCGCGTGCGAGCGCCTCCATGCAGCCGAATCGTTCGGCAAATTTGCCGTTGGCCAAACGCAGCGCCGACTCCGGATCGATGCGCAGATGCCGTCCCCAGCTGACGAGCGCAAATAGAAGATCCCCGTACTCCTCGATGACCTGCGCGGAGGGTTCCGGCTCTTGCGCATCGATGGCCGCGCCTGCGCCGATTGCGGCATCAAGCTCGGCGAGCTCTTCGATGATTTTCGGACGCACATCCGCCGCCCGTTCCCAGTCAAAGCCGACCCTGGCGGCGCGGCGGCCGAGCTTCGCGGCTCGCGTGAGCGCCGGCAGTGCGAGTGGAACACCCGCTAAGGCGCCCGGCGGCTCGGCGCCATGCTGCGCTGACGCGCGCTCGCGCGCTTTCTGCTCCTCCCAGAGTGTCTCAAGAGTGGGGCCGTCGAGGGCTTGCGGCTGCGCACTGAATACATGCGGATGGCGGCGCACGAGCTTGTCGTGAATGGACGATGCGACGAGCGCGAAATCGAACCAGCCGCGCTCCTCCGCCATGCGCGCGTGAAACACCACCTGAAACAGCAGGTCGCCCAGCTCATCGCGCAGCTCCTCAGGTGCCTCGCGATCGATCGCATCGGCAACCTCGTAC
>DATCBZ010000056.1:0-7540 GCA_036511555.1 Steroidobacteraceae bacterium | reverse complement strand
CTCCCAATGGTTCGAATGTGGCTACGTGACCTACTCCAACGGGGCGAAGGTGCGCGACCTTGGAGTCGAAGCGGCAACCCTCGCCCGACACGGCGCGGTGAGCGAGGCTACTGCGCGTGAAATGGCAACCGGTGCGCTGCGCGTCGCGGATGTGAACGTCGCCGTGGCCATAACCGGCATCGCCGGTCCCGACGGTGGACTGCCGGGCAAACCCGTCGGGACGGTGTGGTTCAGTACGGCTCTGCGATTGGACAACCACGTGCAGGTTGCCTCTTCGCTCGCTCACTTCAGTGGTGACCGAGATGCCGTGCGCCGCCTGTCAGTGCACTACGCGTTGAAGCTCATCCTGGGACTCAAGAGCTGACATGCATGACTGCGTGAGCGGCATACAGTATGAACATCGCCGCACTACTGTTTAGCGGGCAAAAAAGCACTTGAATTATTGATCAAATGACGTGCCTTGGGTATGCCCGCGACGACCTCATTGTGGGATAATCGCACGCTGAAATTCCTGAGGTGATAGAGATGGAAGACAATCGCAAGAAAGCGCTCGCCGCCGCACTCGGCCAGATCGAGAAGCAATTCGGAAAAGGCACGGTGATGCGCCTCGGCGAAGCTCCGGCGGCGTGGGATGTGGAGACCGTGTCAACGGGCTCGCTGGGGCTCGACATCGCACTCGGTGTCGGCGGCCTGCCGCGCGGGCGCGTAATTGAAGTGTTCGGACCTGAGGCGTCGGGCAAGACGACGCTGACACTGCAGGTTATCGCCGAAGTGCAGCGCGCCGGCGGTGTTGCCGCATTTGTCGACGCCGAGCACGCACTGGATCCTTCCTATGCCGGGAAACTCGGCGTGAACATCGATGATCTTCTGGTCTCGCAGCCGGACACCGGCGAGCAGGCGCTCGAGGTCACCGACATGCTGGTGCGCTCCGGCGCAGTCGACGTCGTCGTCATCGACTCGGTCGCAGCGCTGACGCCCAAAGCCGAAATTGAAGGCGAAATGGGCGAGATGCAGATGGGCCTGCATGCGCGTCTCATGTCACAGGCGCTGCGCAAGCTCACGGGCAACATCAAGCGCTCCAACACCATGGTGATCTTCATCAACCAGATCCGCATGAAGATCGGTGTGATGTTCGGTAATCCTGAGACCACCACGGGCGGCAACGCCTTGAAGTTCTATTCCTCGGTGCGCCTGGATATCCGCCGCATCGGCGCGCTCAAGAACGGCGAGGAAGTCGTCGGCAACATGACGCGTGTGAAAGTGGTGAAGAACAAGATCGCACCGCCATTTCGCGAAGCCGAATTCGAGATCATGTACGGCGTCGGTATTTCGCGCGAGGGCGAGATCATCGAGCTTGGCAGTGCTCAGGGCATCATCGATAAGTCCGGCTCCTGGTACAGCTATAAGGGCGAGCGCATCGGTCAGGGTAAGGACAACGTGCGCACGTTCCTGCAGCAGAACAAAGTCATCGCGCGCGAGATCGAGGACCAGATCCGCCTGAAGCTCCTGCCGGTCAAGCAGACGCGCCATGGCGAACCGGTGGCGGTGGCGGATACGGCCTGATCGCCGCCGCAGGGCGGCGCACGCGCTTTAAGACGGATGCGCCGTCCGGCAAGAAAAAAGGTCGATGCTCATCAGGCCGTCGACCCGCGCGCGGTGCGTGAGGCTGCGTTCGCGCACTTGGCGCGACGGGATTTCGCAACCGGCGAGCTCGTCTTAAAACTCGCATTTCAAGGCTACGATCCCGCGGTCAGCGCCGCGGCGGTCGCGGAGCTTGTGTCTGACGGGTACATCGACGACGTCCGTTTCTGCGAAAATTACGTCACGTCCCATGCGAACCGCGGCGAAGGCCCCGCACGCATCGAAGCGCAGATGAAGACCCTGGACTTGCCGTGCGAGCTCATAGACACGGCGCTCGCCAGCATACCGGACTGGCGCGCACGGGCGCAGGCGGTGCGCGTGCGCAAGTTCGGGCTTGAGCTTCCCAAGACATGGCCCGAGAAAGGCCGGCAAGCGCGCTTTTTGCAGTATCGGGGCTTTTCATCGGATCATATCCGCGCTGCCCTGGGCACTGACTTCAATTCGGACGACTGAACTTGAGCACACCACGATTCATGAGCGCGGCGGACGTGCGCCGCGCCTTCCTCGAGTATTTCCGCGAGCACGGCCACACCGTCGTGCCCTCAAGCCCGCTCGTGCCGGCGAATGACCCGACGCTCCTGTTCACCAATGCCGGCATGGTGCAGTTCAAGGATGTGTTCACGGGCAAGGACAAGCGCGCCTATGTGCGTGCGACCTCGAGCCAGCGCTGCGTGCGCGCCGGCGGCAAGCACAACGATCTTGAGAATGTCGGCTACACCGCCCGTCATCTCACCTTCTTCGAGATGCTCGGCAACTTCTCCTTCGGGGATTACTTCAAGCTCGATGCGATCAAGTTCGCCTGGGAGTTTGTGACCAGCAAGAAGTGGCTCGGCATTCAGGCTGATCGGCTCATGGTCACGGTCTATCACACCGACGATGAGGCCTACGAGGTGTGGAAGAACGTCATTGGGGTGCCGGCCGAGCGCATCGTTCGCATCGGCGATAATCCCGACGGCAGCTCGGATAACTTCTGGCAGATGGGCGACACCGGCCCGTGCGGTCCGTGTAGCGAGATTTTCTTTGATCACGGCCCGGCTGTGCCGGGCGGGCCGCCCGGCTCGCCGGATGCCGACGGCGACCGCTGGATCGAGATCTGGAACCTCGTGTTCATGCAGTTCGAGCGCGGCGCCGACGCCAAGCTCTCACCGCTGCCGAAGCCTTCGGTCGACACCGGCATGGGATTGGAGCGCACCGCCGCGGTCATGCAGGGCGTGCACTCCGTCTACGAGATCGATTTATTCAAGAACATCATTAAAGCCGCAGCCGCTCTGACGGGCACCGCGGACCTTGCGTCCGGGTCGCTGCGCGTGATCGCGGATCACGTTCGCTCCTGTGCGTTCCTGATTGTTGACGGCGTCCTGCCTGCAAATGAAGGCCGCGGCTATGTGCTGCGGCGGATCATCCGCCGCGCGATCCGTCACGGGTACAAGCTTGGGATGAATGAGCCGTTCTTCTATAAGCTGGTCGCAGCGCTGGTCGGGGAGATGGGACCTGCCTATCCCGAACTCGTGCGCGCCGGTCCGCACGTCGAGCGAGTGCTGCAGCAGGAGGAAGATCGCTTCGCCGAGACGCTCGCAAGCGGGATGGCGCTCCTCGAAGAGGCGATCAAGAAGCGCGCAAGCGACACCATCAGCGGCGCGTTGGTCTTCAAGCTGTACGACACCTTTGGCTTTCCCGCCGACCTCACCGCGGATATCGCGCGGGAGCGCGCGCTTACCGTCGATATAGCAGGTTTTGAATCTCTGATGGAGGCGCAGCGTGAGCGCGCGCGTGCGGCAAGTAAGTTTGGCGTTGAACTTGCAGCGGGCACAACGGTCAATGAACGCACGCTTTTTCAGGGCTACGAAGGCCTGCGAGCAGAAGGGCGCGTGCTGGCCGTGCTGAAAGACGGTGCTGCGGTTGAACGCTTGAATGCCGGAGAAGCGGGTGAAGTGGTTCTCGAGCGCACTCCCTTTTATGCGGAGGCGGGTGGCCAAGTGGGTGACGCGGGCGAACTCACGGCAAGCGGCGCGCGCTTTGTGGTCGAGGACACGCAGAAGCGCGGCACGGCGCATTCGCATCTCGGCAAGGTCGTTGCCGGACGTATTGCACTGGGCGATACGCTCGTCGCAGAGGTCAACGGCGAGCGCCGCCGTGCGACTGCCCTCAATCACACTGCGACCCATCTCTTGCACGCGGCTTTGCGCGAGATACTGGGCACGCACGTGCAGCAGAAAGGCTCGCTGGTCGCACCCGAGCGGCTGCGATTTGATTTCTCGCACTATCAGGCCGTGAAGCCCGAGGAACTGCGCGCAATCGAACGACGCGTGAACGCCGAAATCCGCAGAAATGTTGCAGCCGAAACCAATCTCATGGACTACGAGCAGGCGGTTGCAAGCGGCGCGATGGCGCTCTTTGGTGAGAAGTACGAGAAAGATGTGCGCGTGCTGCGGCTCGGTGAATTTTCCGTTGAGCTTTGCGGTGGCACGCACGTTGAGCGAGCAGGCGACATCGGCTTTTTCAAGATCGTAAGTGAGGGCGGCGTCGCATCCGGGGTGCGCCGCATTGAAGCTCTTACGGGTGAGGCCGCTGTCGAATACGTCGAAGCGAACGATGACATTCTGAAAGAAGTCGGCGCTCTGGTGCGCGGCTCGCGCGAGGATGTGCGCGACAAGGTGCGCGATGCGCTCGAACGCGTACGGCAGATGGAACGGGAGATCCGCACACTGAAGGATCGCCTGGCGTCAGGGCCCGGCACCGATCTTGCTTCCGGTGCGCTCGACATCGATGGCGTGAAAGTGGTTGCGACAAAGGTTGATGGCGCGGACGCCGCCGCTTTGCGTCACGTCGTGGACCAGCTTAAAAATCAGCTTAAGTCGGCGGTGATCGTGCTTGCGTCAATCGAGAGTGCGAATAAAGTGTTGCTCGTCGTCGGCGTGACGGCTGATCAAACCGCCCGCGTTCCAGCAGGTGAAATGATTGCAACTCTTGCCGCGGTAGTTGGAGGTCGTGGCGGTGGGCGCCCTGATTTTGCGCAAGCCGGTGGCAATAATCCCGCAGCGCTTGATGCGGCGCTGGCGCAAGTATCGACAATAGTGCGTGCGAAGCTTGGCAAAGGGAGTACATGACTCAGGAAACGATTTCCTGTACGGTACGTTCTCCCCGGAAGGTTTCGAATCAGGATCCTTTCTGATTTGTCTCCAAGGTGGAAAGACATAATGTAACGGGGATTGCTCACGACGCTTCAATTCGAATCGCCGTTGAGCGGAAGGGGACAACAAGATGCTGATTTTGACAAGGCGTGTCGGGGAAACAGTAATGATTGGTAACGATGTGACCGTTACCGTCCTCGGCGTTAAAGGTAACCAGGTGCGTGTGGGCATCAACGCGCCCAAAACGATCGCCGTGCACCGCGAAGAAATCTACGAGCGGATCAAGCGCGAACAAGATGGCACCGGCGGCAGTGACAACGAACCGGAGTCACCTGCTGAGTTCGCAACCGTTTAACGTCCGCTAGCGCGGCGCGCTCCATACGGGGCGCTGCAGGACGTCGGTGTTGCCTGCCCGCTTACGTTCCTCGGATCGCTTAAGTATCATGGCGCTCTGCTTGCTGCCGGTTTAATCGTACGGTACATAAGCGATTGATCCCGCAGCAACTTTTATCGAGCGGAGAGATGGCCGAGTGGTCGAAGGCGCACCCCTGCTAAGGGTGTAAGGGTCAAAAGCCCTTCGAGGGTTCGAATCCCTCTCTCTCCGCCAATATTTCTCTTTGTAGAACAAGCGCTCACCCTCTTTGAGGGGTGATCTACTGCCATTCTACTGCCAAATTCTGGGGCCTCAGGGGGGCTGATTGGTGCCGTCTTAGGCGCCTCCGCATTGACGATGGCGGGCAGGCACTGAGGCGCACGTTCCGGCGCACCGGCTATCGCCAGTCTGATCGCTTCGACGTCCGATTCCTGCGCACCTTCAGTCCACGCAGCGTAGGTTTCGAGCATCATCTGCACGCTGTGGCCATGCAGCTTCGCGACCCACAGCGGATTCTTGCCGACCATGAGGTTCCAGCTGACGGAAGAATGGCGCGCGTTGTACGCATCGCGATAACGCGCCTTCATCTTTCGCCGTGTGCTTCTCCAGCGCACCCACGGATACTGCAGGTTGCGGATCGGCTCGCCGGTTTCCTTGAAGAAGAGTTCGTCGTGCTGGATCTTGCTGGCGAGTTGCAGGCGCGCACGCAGAGCAAGATGGCGTTTGAGCACTGCAACGCGCGCGGGCACAACTCGACGAGGCGGTCCGTCGAAGTCTTGGTCCGGTCCTTGTCGCGGGCCATGACGCGCGCCTTGCTGATGCTGATCTTGCCCTGAGCGATATCGCAGTCGCTCACCAGCAGCGCAATCTGCTCGGACGGTCGCAGCCCGGTGAAGAACCGGAACTCATCGTAGTTGCCCTGTGCCTCGCCCCACTCACGGTGGATTGCGGCAATCAACGCTTCGGCTTCCTGAATGCTGAAAGGATCGATGACGGGCCGGTCTTTCCTGGTGATGCGCAGGCACTTCATGCCAGTCGCCGGATTGTGCTTCTCGGGCGTGTTGCGATAGCCGTAGTCAAAGGCGCAACGCAATGCGCTGATGATGTTGTTGCAGGTCTTCTTCGACTTGGCGTGTGCATCGGCGATCTTCATGAGCTCGGAATAGCGCACTTCCGAAAATAGTCGCGTACCGATCTTTGGTCGCCAGACGTTTTCCAGAATCTTGCGGTAGCCATCGGCGGTCGCGAATGCGAGGTCATGCTTTGACCACCCGCGATTCGACATGAACGAGGAACTCGTCGAACACGTCATTGCACGTGCGTGCAGCCGTTACGCTCCCGATGTGCTTCCTGAAACGGTAGTCCGGAAACTCCTCTGCGAACGAGTTGCCGGCCGCCTGGATACGGGTTTCCGGCGCGAGCAGTTGGCTGAATCGCAACACGTCGTTGGCGTGTTTGCGAATATCCCGCGCGTCAACGGGTTCACCGCGGGCCGCCCGCTGTTTCATGTCGAGCCACGCCACCGCCTTCAAAGGAATGAGCCGATCCTCGCCGACCCATGGCAGGCCATCGACTTCGCGCCGGCCGGCCGCTGATCACGAACTCGTCGTAGTAGTCCTTGTCCAGTAGAATTGCCGAGAGGCTCGCGACGGCCTCATCAACGGGAATGGGCGTCAGATGGGCGCCGGGCACCAGAATGATTCCGTCCGGCGCGCGGCAAAACAGTTCCAGCATGGCCGGGTAGTTCTCATCGGCCGGCTTCTGAAAACGATAGAAGACGGGCTTGCCCGTCGCACTAACCTCGCGGATCTCGTACCTGCCTGCATCGATGAAGCGTCAAAACGTCTCGCCGAATTTTGCATCGAGGGCTTCGATGTGCAGGACCACGTCCAGATCCTTCGTTGCGCGGAATGCCAGGCCGGCTTCTTCCATGGCGAGTGTTGCCGCCGTGCCGCCGATCAGCACGTACTGATCGGCCTGCGCGGCGAAGAATTGCCGGAACAGATCGAGTCCTGTCACCATGGGAAATGCTTCCGCAGTTCATCAAGCGCCATTTGCACGCGCTCGTCGGCACCCTGTTCGAGGCTCAGGGTCAGCGACAGCGGATCCACGATGTGGGTGCCGCGCACAAGTGCCGGGCTGTAGGTCCACAGTTGCCATTCACTGCATCCGTCGACGGGTTGCGGCAGCAGTTTGGGGCCATCTAGCTTCGCGTTTCGCCACTCTGTCGCGCTCAGGGCGTAGACCGGCCACGGCGGATCAGCGAGCGGCGTTTGCCGCGCGAGCGCGCTCAGTCCCGCCAACCGCAGGGCAGGCGCGTCCTTTGGGGTGGTCTGCACCCAGACGCTGCGCTTCACGGGGCTGCGCATCGCCTTTCGTGCGCGCTCCCAAAGTT
>DATCBZ010000055.1:0-3201 GCA_036511555.1 Steroidobacteraceae bacterium | reverse complement strand
CAAGCCCGGACAGCGCACCCGCCGCTGCGAGTGTGAATTGTGATTTTCGCAATTGATTCCGCCTCGCGCACGCCTTAACCTGACTGAACAATCAAGGGCCGAGAGGACTGTTCCTTTGCGCTCGACCCAAATCACGGCATGGCGGGTATCCCAATGCGCCGAGCGGTTCATCTTGCTATTGGTATCGTAAGTCTTGCATACGCGCTTGCCGCGCAGAGCGCGGTGATTCAGCCCGCTGCGGCCGCCCCTGCAGCGCGCGTCATCGTCGTTCGAGCGCGGTGGCTCATCGACGGCGTCGCGGCCGAGCGGCGTGCCGATCAGGAAATACTCATCCACGATAACCGCATCATTGAGGTGCGCGCAGTCGGCGCGCAACCGCTGCCAGCCGGAGCAGACCTCATCGATCTTGGTGCCGCTACCGTTTTGCCTGGCTTAATTGATACGCACACTCACATTTTCCTGCAGGGCGAAGACCCCGCCGCCGGCGGCTACGATGTGCAGTTGCTGAAATTCCCACTGGCATATCGCGCAGCGCGCGCCACAGTTTCCGCGCGACGCGCGCTCGAGCAGGGTTTCACTACCATCCGTGACATGGAAACCGAGGGCGCGGGGTACGGCGATGTCGGCATCAAGCGCGCCATAAATGAAGGATATATCCCGGGGCCAAGAATGTTTGTCTCGACACTCTCGATCTCCTCCACGGGCGGTTATCCGCTCGAGGGATATGCGCCGGAGATCACGGTTCCAAAGGGTTCGCAGCTGATCGATGGTCCTATAGAAGCTCGCAAAGCTGCGCGCGAGCAGCTCGATAATGGCGCGGATTGGATCAAGGTGTACATGACCCATCGCTCCTGGCTAGATGAGCAAGGGGCGCTTGTTTCGCAACCTACATTGACTGTCGAGGAGCTCAAGGCAATTGTTGACGAGGCGCATGCCTGGCGCAAGAAGGTAGCCTGTCATGCCTACAACGGCGTTGGGCTGCAGCGCGCATTGGATGGCGGCTGTGACTCAATTGAACACGGCCTAGAAATCACAGACGCCCAGATTTCACAGATGATCAAACAAGGCACCTGGTACGTGCCGACCCTGGCCGTTTATTACTCCGACTGGGCTCCCGAAGATACCGATGTCGGTAAACGCGATCGCAAGCGCGCTGCCGTCCACGGCGTATCTTTCAGAAAGGCGTTACACGCGGGTGTCAAAATCGCGTTCGGCACTGACGTTGGTGGCTTTACATGGTCCGAACCGATCGCGCAGGAATTTCTGCGCGAGGTAGAGCTCGGGATGACACCAATGCAAGCAATTCAATCTGCCACGACGCGTGCTGCAGAGTTACTCGGCAAGCGTGGCGAATTGGGAATCATTGCAGGCGGCGCCTACGCGGATCTGATTGCTGTTGCGGAGGATCCCCTCAAAGACGTGGGCGTCCTTGAAAACGTGGAATTCGTCATGAAGAACGGCGTTGTATTCAAATCGCGTGCGCCCAGAACATGACGCTGCACGAAAGTATGCAGTCGCTGGACGTAGCGACCTCAGCAGGGTGACCGAGCGCTGCTCAGCCCCTACGGTACGTTTGCCGCGTTGGTGCGCGCGACTTCAGCCGTCGCGTGGCGTACAGAGTGAGTAAAGATCTCGACGATTTCCTGCAGTTCATCGAACGTGGCGTTGTAAGGGGGCGCAAGTATTACCGTATCGCCACGTACGCCATCCACATTTCCCGTCGAGGGGTAACACAGTAGACCAGCGGCTGCCGCTGCACGTCCAACCCGAATGGCCACTTGTGCCGAAGTGCTGAATGGCTCCTTCGTGAGGCGATTGGCAACGAACTCGATACCAATGAAGAACCCGCGGCCACGGATGTCGCCGACCGCCTCCACGGATGCTAACGCGTTTCGAAGCGTGCAAAGAAACTGCGCACCGGTGATTCGCACGCGCTCGACAAGGCCTTCTCTTTTGACGATCGCCTGCACCGCCGCGCCCGCGGCGCAGGCCGTCGTGTGCCCGGTAAAGGTATGGCCCGTCAACGGCCCACCGTCGCAAGCATTTATCACTTCGGCAATGGCGCGACGATAGATGGCGGCGCCGAGCGGCAGATAGCCACCGCCCAAACCCTTGGCGACTGCCATGATGTCAGGGGCTGTGCCGTCGTGCTGCAAGGCGCGCCATGTGCCACACCGGCCGGAGCCGCACATCACTTCGTCTGCAATCATCAAAACACCGTGTCGATCGCATACCTCGCGAACTCCGGCCGCGTAGCCAGCAGGCGCCGGCACCACGCCACCGGCAGCGCCGACCACGGGCTCGAATATAAAGGCCGCGATCTTTTCGGAGCCCACGCGCAAAATCTCGCTCTCGAGCTCCGCAACGCAATGCTCACTCAAGCGGTCCGTCGCCACACCCGCCGGCGGCCGATACTCGTTGACTGCTGCGAGGAACGATGCCTCGATCAGAGCGCCTTCGAACGGTGCGCGCCTGGAGCGCACGTCCGATACCGAAAGAGCTCCAAGGGTGTTCCCATGCCAAGAACGTCGGCGCGAGATGAAACGTCGGCGACTGCTTTCACCGCGAGCTGAGTGATATTGAAGAGCGAGCTTGAGGGCCGACTCAACCGCCTCCGAGCCACCTGACACAAACACCATGTGCTCAAGCTCTGCACCGCAGGCCTCGGTAACGAGCTCGCGCAGCTCTTCAAGCGGATCGCTCGTGAACATGTAGCGATAGCCATGCGCAATACGGCCGAGTTGTTGCGAAATCGCTGCGTTGACCTCCTCATTGCCATGGCCGAGGCAATAAACCGCTGGGCCACCGGATGCGTCGATGTAGCGCTTGCCCGCGACGTCATAGACGTGGATGCCTTTACCCCACGCAACTTTTGGCAACGCGTCCACTGTCCAGCCAGGCGCGGCGCTGCTGGCGGTGGCGCGGGTCATTGATACCTCAATCTTTCGTTGAAGCTGAACGAATTCACGTGGAAGGCGCGCTGCGACACTTTAGAGTTCACCACCCTGACAGGGCGCCGGCTGACAGTCGGCAGCGCTCGCAACACGCTTGCGCGCCTCATTTGCGCGACACTATCAACTCAACAGGCGGCGTGATGCGATAGATCTGCGCAAAATTGCCCTGATTTATCGCTACACTTAGGAGATTGCTCGAATCGATGAAAACCAGCGGCTGACCAACCGGAACATTGCCGAAGGTCGC
>DATCBZ010000054.1:0-4459 GCA_036511555.1 Steroidobacteraceae bacterium | reverse complement strand
GCGCTAGCCAGGCATAAGAAGGCGCTGCCCAGGGCTGCAACGCCACCACTAATTATTTCGATCGTCTTGCGCATATGTCCCCCGCGAAGTCGAAGCGATTCGTCTTTGAGTTAGAATGTTCACTAGATGAACATTATTGCGTTTTACTTGCCGTCAGAAGATTATATGATCGGCATAAGAACAATTGTCAATGTTCGGTTCATAGGATGACCCCGCTCAATACTGCTCAGGCCAAGCCAGCAATCCGGCGATAGGGCTGGCCCCGATATGCAACTCGATGAACTAATCCAAATTCGGCAACGTGACTTCGAGCGTCCTGGACGCTCGGAGGCGCTCGGAACGCATTGCATGGTCGCGACGTCGCACTCGCTCGCTACATGGACCGCGCTTGAGATTCTGCGCGATGGCGGTAATGCCGTGGATGCCGCGGTCGCTGCGGCAGCAGTGCTTGGGGTCGTTGAGCCCACTCAAACAGGAACCGGCGGCGACTGTTTCGCCTTGTACATGCCGCGCGGCACCGGAACGATCCACGCCCTGAATGGTTCGGGCTGGGCGCCGCAAGCTGCAGCAACTGAGTGGTTTCTCGATCGCGGGTTATTGGCGATTGATGCGAGGAGCCCTCACGCCGTCACCGTGCCGGGCGCGGTCGGCGCTTGGGCGCGTCTGGTGAGCGACCATGGAACGTTTGGACTTGATCGGCTGCTGGCGCCGGCGATACGTGCCGCGGAGGACGGTTACGCCGTCACGGAACGAGTGGCGCGTGATTGGGGACGTCAGGTCGCGAAACTCGCCGCAACCCCCACCGCTGCGAGCATTTTTCTCAGCGACGGGTGTGCACCGCGGGCCGGCACCGTGCACCGCCAGCCCAAACTTGCGCGCACTTTGCGCGCAATCAGTGAGGGTGGCGCGGCGGCTTTCTACAAAGGCTGGATTGCTGAGGATATCGTCGGTTGCCTGCGGCAGCTCGGCGGTTTGCACACGCTTGATGACTTTGCGGCGTATGAGCCGCAGTACGTGCAGCCGATTCACGCAGCCTACCGCGGCTATGACATTTGGGAATGCCCGCCCAATGGGCAAGGGGCGATCCCGCTTCTTATCGCGCGCATGCTGCAGCAGTTTGACGTCAGCGCGCTGGAGGTGGGCGGTTCACAAAGACTGCACCTTCTGGCCGAGCTTGCGCGCCTAGGCTATGCGGTGCGCGATGCGTTCATCGGCGACCCGCGAACCTCTTCAGTGGATGTCGCCGAGCTTTTGAGCGACCGTTACGCTGCTGCACTCAGCCAACGCTTTTGCGCGTCGAGCCGCATCGCGGATCTTGTGCCGCCTTTCTGCCCAGCGCATCGCGACACCGTATTTCTTGCAGTTGTCGATCGCGACCAAAACACGATTGCCTTCATCAATTCAATCTTTGATGATTTCGGCGGCGGCATCGTTGCGCCGGCATCAGGAATTGTTCTGCACAACAGAGGCTCAGGCTTCGTCGTCGCAAGCGGCCACCCCAATACTGTGGCCGGAAGAAAGCGTCCCATGCATACGATCATTCCAGCTCTGCTGACCCGAAATGGCAGAGCAGCCATGTCGTTCGGCGTCACCGGCGCGCACTTTCAGCCCATGGGACAGATCCTGCTATTGAGCAACTTGCTCGATCATGGCATGTCACTGCAACAGGCGATCGATGCACCACGCTTCTTTGCGCGCGGTGACACATTTGAAGTCGAACAGCGGGTGTCGCGGCAGGCGGTTGAGAATCTGCGCGCTTTAGGACATTCGATCGTTGCTGCCGAAAATCCACTCGGTACGGCACAGGCCATCCGAATTGATTGGCAGAGCGGAGTTCTGCACGGTGGCGCCGATGCACGACGCGACGGCGTGGCGCTCGGGTGGTGAATTCAATGTCTTTCGATACCGGGCAGTCCCCAAAAACTCTGCGTTGCAAGGATCCGAGCCTGGCACTGTTGCCGCCATCCGCCTTTCGGTGTCTGCATAACGAGCGGGTCAACCGAACAGACGCCTACGGCCCCGAGCGACGCTGCGAATTGGGCGGACCGCGCTTCGTGCAGGCCCAGAACGAAATCATCCGGTGGCCCGGATATACGGTGACGCCACTCGCTCTCCTGCCGGCACTCGCCAGCGACGCTTGCATCGCCGCTCTTTATTATAAGGATGAGGGCACGCGCTTCGGCCTCGGAAGTTTTAAGGCGCTGGGCGGTGCTTATGCTGTATTGCGTCTGCTGGCCCGCGAAATTGAACTGCGCACGGGGAAATCTGCGGTCCTGGCGACCGATCTCACGTCCGGCACATATCACGACATTACCGATAGCATCACGGTGACCTGCGCAACCGACGGCAATCACGGCCGCTCGGTTGCGTGGGGCGCCAAAATGTTTGGTGCGCGGTGCGTGATCTACGTGCATGAGAGTGTAAGCAGCGGACGGGTCGATGCAATCGCAGCCTACGGCGCCGAGGTGCGCCGCAATCCGGGAAACTACGACGATGCAGTGCGGCGCGCTGCGCAGGATGCGGCCGCCAACGGCTGGTTCGTCGTGTCGGATACCTCATACGAAGGCTATGTGGAGATACCGCGCGACGTGATGCAGGGCTACGCTGTCATGGTTGAAGAGGCGCTGCGGCAGATACCCGGAAAGAATCCGCCGACTCATGTGTTCGTACAGGCAGGTGTCGGTGGTTTGGCAGCGGCCGTGTGTGGCCACCTGTGGGAACGGCTGGGCGCAAAGCGTCCGCGTCTTATCGTCGTCGAGCCAGTGAATGCGGCCTGCCTATATGAGAGTGCCAAGAGCGGCGTTTTGACGGCCGTGCATGGCAGCTTAGATACGATCATGGCCGGTTTATCGTGCGGTGAACCTTCGGTCATTGCGTGGCCGCTGCTAAACGATGGCGTCGATGACTTCATGGCAATCAACGATGAGCCCGCCGCAGAGTGCATGCGATTGCTCGCATCCGGCAGAAACGGGGATCCCATAATTGTGGCCGGCGAATCCGCGGTGGCGGGTCTCGCCGGAATGCTGCTTGCCGCACAGGAGCCGCAGACACGGGCCGCGTTGGGATTGACGCCCGCGAGCACAGTCCTCGTATTCGGTACGGAAGGCGATACTGACCCGGAACTGTATCGTCACATTGTCGGGCGTGACAGCGCCGCTGTCCGCGCGGCGGCTGTGCGAAACGTGGTCGATGGGGCGCCACTTTGAATCCGGATCTATTTCAGGACATCGCCCGGGATATTGACGCCCAGCGGGAGTCATTGATCGATCTGTGCGCCAAACTTGTGGCTGCGCCGAGCGTCAATCCGCCCGGCGACACCACGCGCGTGGCGCAGATCGTGCGTGAGTATCTGGTTACCGCCGGCATCGACATCGAGATGCTCGCCGTCGATGCCACCACGCCAAACATCATTGGCACGGCCAATGGGCGCGCGCCGGGACGTCATGTGCTCTTCAATGCGCACATGGACACAATGGAGCCCGGTCGTGAATCGGACTGGAGCGTGCCGATCTTCGAGCTCACGCGCAAGGACGGACGTCTATACGGTCTGGGCTTGGGCAACATGAAGGGCGCGCTCGCAGCCATGTGTCTTGCCACCGCGCAGCTGGCTCGCTACCGCCGCGCCTGGAACGGCCGCCTTACGATGACTGCGGTATCTGATGAGGTGATGTTTGGGGAGCGCGGCTCGGCGGCTCTGCTTCGCGCCCGACGCGATCTTGTGGGCCACGCCCTGATCAGCGGTGAGGGGCCTGGCTACATGGCGCTTGCAGTGGCCGAGAAGGGTTTGCTTTGGCTTGATATTGAGACTTCCGCGCCGGGCGGCCACTCATCGCGGGCGCGTCGCGGCGGCACCGCGATCACCGAATTGGCCGCCGCTCTGGCACGGCTTGATGCATTGAATGATTTGTATGCGCAAGCGCCTCCTGAGCTTGCCGGCCTTGACCCCGGAAAGGACCAGGTCGGCCTGCGCGTTTCGTTCAATGTCGGCAAGATAGTTGGCGGCACTGTGCGCGGCCAGATCGCACGGCATGCGAAGGCGGAGGCGGACGTGCGCCTGCCGCCCGGCATGAGTATTGACGCGTTGCTCGCGCGCGCGCGCGCGGCTGTCGCCGAATTTCCCAACACGACCATCAACGTCGTCAAAGGCTGGGAGGCAAATTGGACCGGCCTCACGGATGAAGTGACCCAAGCGGTTTCGAACGCTAGTCGAAACATACGGGGGCAGCTTCCGGCCAACGTAGTGCGCCTGCCCGCAAGCGATGCGATGCGCTGGCGCGCACTGGGAGTCCCGGCCGTGTGTTACGGCCCGCAACCAACCTTATCGGCGGGCTGCGATGACTACGTCGTGGAGCAGGAGCTCATGAATTGCGCTAAGGTCTACGCGCATTCGGCGCTTACGCTGTTCGGCAGCGCCCCCGAAGCGCGGACATGCATTACAGATTCCGACCGCCTGCAGGCA
>DATCBZ010000053.1:0-3350 GCA_036511555.1 Steroidobacteraceae bacterium | reverse complement strand
GAGCACACGCCCGCCGCAGCCGCAGCGACGAAATAGCTAATGCGTCGTCTTATTTTTATTGGTGTCCTGCTCGCCCTCGGCGCGTGCTCGAAGGATAAGGACATTGACACGCCGGCTAAGCTCACGGACGTGCAAGCGACGTTGCGCGTCGAGCATATTTGGAGCGCGAATGTCGGCGGTGAAAAGGTACCGCTGCGGCTCGGGCTTGCGCTTGCGAGCGACGGCGAGCGCGTTTATGCGGCCGGGCGTAAGGGCGAAGTCGCAGCCTACCTGCTCGCATCGGGACGTGAGGTGTGGCACACACGCACCAAAGCACCGCTCTCCGGCGCGACCGCTTTGGGCAACGGCCTTGTCGTCGTCGGCTCCAGCGACGGCGATGTGATCGCGCTCGATGCGCTAAAGGGCGGAGTGCGCTGGCGCGTGCGCGTCCCGGGCGAGATCCTGTCCGCGCCCGCCGTCGGCGCTCACGCAGTCCTGTTTCGCACCGGCGACGGAAAGTTGCGGGCGCTTGCACTCAACGATGGGCGCGAGCTTTGGGAGCAAGAGCAGGCCGTGCCGAAGCTGTCGCTGCGCGGTGTGGCGGAACCGACCCTTGCCGGCGACCTTGTAATCTGCGGTTTCGATAACGGCAAGGTGGTCGCCTACAACGCAGCCGATGGCACCGTTTCCTGGGAGACGCCGGTTTCACCCTCCCGCGGACGTACTGAGCTTGAACGTCTCGTCGATATTGATTCGGCGGTTCAGGTATCCGGGCAGGACGTCTACGTGGTCGGCTTTCAAGGAAAAGTTGCAATGTTGGCGCTTGATACCGGACAGGTGTGGTGGTCGCACGACGCCTCAAGCTATCGAAGTTTGGGAATCGACGCTGACAATCTCTATATGGCGGCCGCCGATGGCCAGGTGAGCGCACTCCTGCGCCGCACGGGCACTGAGGTGTGGCATCAGAAAGCGCTCCTGCATCGCGGTTTATCGGATCCTGCGGTGTCGGATAACGCGGTCATTGTGGGTGATTTCAAGGGCTACGTGCATTGGCTCGACAAAACAACCGGTGCACTCGCCGCGCGCGTCTCGACCGGCAAAGTCCGCATCAGCAATGCGCCGCTTGCCGTCGGCAATATGCTCGTCGTAATCAACGATCGCGGCCATATCCTCGCGTACCGGGTAACCCCGATGGCGCGATCCAGCAAAGCTGCGCCGAAGTCAGCCGCTGACGCCAAAGTGAAAGCTGCCGCGCCGGCTCCCGCCGCACAAACACCGGATGTTTTAGGTGCGCCGCCAGTCACGCCGCCCGCCGATCCTGCCGCAGTAGCGCCCGCGACAACCCCCGCAAGCGCGACCCCGCCGCCGGGCGGGTGAGGCTGATGTGCTGCCAGTCATTGCCATCGTCGGCCGTCCCAACGTTGGCAAGTCGACGCTTTTCAATGCTCTGACGGGCACCCGCGACGCAATCGTCGCAGATGTGCCTGGCGTTACGCGTGATCGCCAATACGGCTACGGGCGCACTGGGGATCTTGCCTACGTCGTCATCGACACCGGCGGCCTGATCGAAAATCCCGTCGGCATTGAAGCGCAGATGCGCATCCAGACCGAACGGGCGGTGGAAGAGGCGGATCGGCTTGTGCTGCTGGCGGACGCGCGCGCAGGTCTTACGACGCAGGATATGTTCGTGGCGCGCGAGCTGCACCGCTCAGGTAAGCCTGTCTACCTTGCGATCAATAAAGCCGAGGGCCTCGATCCTGGCGTTGCGGCCGCCGACTTTCACGCACTGGGGCTCGGCCAGGCATTCGCGATCTCGGCAAGCCACGACCAAGGCTGCGATGAGCTCATCGAACAGGTGCTGGCGGGGCTCGACTCCAGACCCGAACAAACCGAGTTTGCTGATGCCATTCGCGTGGCTGTGATCGGTCGTCCGAACGTTGGCAAGTCGACTCTTGTGAATCGTCTGCTCGGCGACGAACGTGTCATCGCCAGTGAGAAGCCCGGCACCACTCGTGACAGTATTCTCGTACCGTTTCGCAAGGATGATCGCGATTTTGTGTTGATCGACACCGCAGGGGTGCGACGCCGTTCAAAAGTCGAAGATTCGGTAGAGCGTGTGAGCGTCGCCAAGACACTGCAGGCGATTGAGGATGCGCATGTTGTGATCCTGGTTCTCGATGCGCACGATGCAATTGCTGAGCAGGACGCAAGTGTGCTTGGGCTCGCGCTAAAACGCGGCCGCGCACTCATCATCGCGGTGAACAAATGGGACGGCATCGAAGATGACCAGCGCGATCAAATCCGCCGGCAGCTCGACCTGAAGCTCGATTTCGTGGACTTTGCGCCGAAACTCTTCATCTCGGCGCGTCACGGCACCGGAGTCGGCGAGCTCGTGCGCGCAACCGTGCGCGCTTATGACGCCGCCTTTCGCGAAATGTCGACCCCGCATTTGACGCGCGCTCTGGAAAAGGCCCTCGAGGCGCATCAGCCACCGCTCGTGCGTGGCCGCCGGATCAAACTGCGCTACGCTCACCAGGGCGGCAAGAATCCGCCGCGCATCATAGTGCATGGCAACCAGACCACCGCGACGCCGGAGGCTTATCGACGCTATCTGGCGAATTTCTTTCGCAAGACATTTGATCTGTTCGCAACGCCAGTAGCCGTCGAGTTCCGCACCGACGAGAATCCTTACGAACGCAGGAAGCGGCGCGCCGAGCGTTGAATCAGTGGCGCCTTAAGGCGCGGGCGCAAGAAACAGCGCCGGATCAACATTGACGCGGTTGAGAATTACGCTCCAGTGCAGGTGCGGACCCGTGACGCGTCCGGTTGCTCCGACCTTGCCGATGACTTGACCTGCTTTCACCACGCTACCTGGGGCAACGTCAATGGCGCTCAAATGCGCATACAGGGTCGCGAAACCCTCGCCATGGTCGAGGATGATGGTGTTGCCGGTGAAGAAGAGATTGCCGGTATCGGAAACGGTGCCATCTGCTGCGGCGAGCACCGGCGTGCCGGTAGCGGCGGCGATGTCCATGCCGGTATGCGGATTGCGTGGCTCATTGTTGAAAACGCGGCGCAGACCAAAGGAGCTTGAGCGCACACCCGGCACCGGCTGCAGTAGCCGCAAGGTACGCGGCGGAGTTGCTGAGAAGGTGGCGAGGGCAGCCGCGACACGCGCATGTTCGCGCTCACTGCGCGCAAGATCTTTCTTCGAAAGATTGACTTTGCCCGGCGCGACCTTCAACGATTGAGTCGCGTACTGCTTGTCGGTGATTTGAAACGCGATGCTCTTCTCGCCAGCAGCGCCGCTGCGTACGGAGAGCGTCGCCGGGCCGGGCGGCGTGCTGAGCGGCAGTCCGACCACGGCGAGC
>DATCBZ010000052.1:0-2663 GCA_036511555.1 Steroidobacteraceae bacterium | reverse complement strand
GCTTGATCGGCGCCGTCGAGATCGTCGCGCGGCGCGGCAGCAACCAAAGATTCTGCGGCAAGGAGGGCACCGCCGGCCCCATGGTGCGTGATGCCTGCATCAGAAACGGACTCATGGTGCGCGCCATCCGCGATTCGATCGTAACCTGTCCGCCGCTCATCATTTCGCACGCCGAAATTGATCGGCTGGTAGATATTCTGGAGCGCTCGCTCACCGAAGCCCACGTGCAACTGCGCGCGCGCAATCTGGCGGCCTAACCTAAGTTTGCCATCACCGCGCAAGATGCCGGGCGCATTGCTGCACGCGAACGTGCACCAGGAGCTGCGCCGTCGGTTCGTGACCGGCAGAATCATGCCGGGGAGTACGTTGTCGACGCGCGGGCTCGCGCTGGAATTAGGCGTGAGTCAAACGCCGGTGCGAGAGGCGTTGAGTCGTCTCGCTGCCGAAGGCGCTGTGCAAATCCGCTCGAAAAGAAAGATCGTCGTGCCGCCCATGACGGAGCAGCGCTGCGGCGATCTGCTGCGTTGCCGCGAGCTGCTTGAGCCGGAAGCAGCCGCTGCGGCGCTGCCGCACATCGATAGGGCGCGATTCAAAAAGCTGCGGTCGGTCGACGCTGCCATTGGCGACGCGCTCAAGAGCGGTGACGTCAACGCCTACATGGAAGGCAATTACAACTTCCATTTTCTCATCTATGCCTCGCAGCCGCGACACACCCTGCTGCAACTTATTGAAACCCTATGGCTGCAATTCGGGCCTTTCATGCGAGTGGTATACGGTCGTTTCGGCACCGCCAATCTGACTGACCAGCACGAAGTCATGCTGCGTGCGATACATGCTCACAGCGCCGTGCATTTGAAGCGCGCGCTGCTGGCTGACATTCGTGACGGCATGGGTCTAATTGGCGCTAGCGGCTTTGCGACCGCGCTGCACCAAAGGTCCGATCTTGGCGCAACTTGAGGCTTCGTGTATGCTTGCTTAACGGATCTGTGATCACACATTTGGCGGTTTCCGTGCCGCCGCCTGACCGCGCTCTTGCGCCGGCCGCCCCATGTCGCACCGCCAATCTGCCAACGCGCTCGCTCCTAGCAGCATCCACGCGCCCTCGTATTATGCGGCGACCGTGACGCATGGAATTGATACCCCACCCCTGGAAGGCGCTCATCTATGCGATGTCTGCATCATTGGCGGCGGCTTTACCGGATGTGCAGCGGCCCTGCACCTCGCACGCCGCGGGCTCACAGTCAAACTTCTGGAACAGTCTCGTCTGGGCTGGGGCGCCTCCGGGCGCAATGGCGGCCAGGCTCACGTAGGACTGCGCCGTGACCAGACCTGGCTTGAAGGTAAGCTCGGTGTCGCACATGCGCGCAAGCTTTGGGACCTTGCACTTGAGGCCCGCACGCATCTGGATTCACTCATTGCCGACTACGGTATCGAATGTGATTACCGGTCCGGACTCCTGCATGCGGACCATAAGGCACGCTACACGCTCGATACGCGCCGCTACGTAGCACACTTGCAGGACAGTTACGGCTATCAGTCTATTCGTTACGTCGATCGGGAGGAGATCCGCACGCTGATCGCGACCGACGGCTATTACGGCGCATCCTTTGATGCGCGCGGCGGTCATTTGCACCCGCTTAATCTGGTACTCGGCATCGCGCGCGGCGCACAGAGCCACGGTGCACAACTGCATGAAGACGCCGAAGTTGTGCGGGTCGCGGGTGGCGACGGCGCATTCACCGTGAGCACGCGGCGCGCCCAGGTTCGCGCGGGCCAGGTCATCCTCGCCTGCAACGGCTATCTGCGTGGAATCTCCGCCTCGGTCGAGGCGCATGTCATGCCGATCAATAACTACATTGCCGTGACGGAGCCGCTGGGTATCGAGCGGGCGGCGGCGATCGTGAATAGCGGCTATGCGGTCGCCGACTCGCGCTTCGTCGTGAATTACTACCGTATGACCGCCGATCACCGGTTGTTGTTCGGCGGCGGTGAGAATTACAGCTATCGCTTTCCGAACGACATTGCCGGCTTCGTGCGCCCCCATATGAGCAAAGTGTTTCCGCAGCTGCGTGACGTGGGCCTCGACTATGCATGGGGTGGAACATTGGCCATTACCCCGAGCCGCATGCCGTTCATTCGTGAGATCGAGCCCGGGTTCTATAACGCGAGCGGCTTCTCGGGGCTCGGCGTTGTGCTCGCGCCTTTTGCCGGCAAGGTTCTGGCCGAAGCGATCGGCGGCGATCGGCGTGCGTTCGATGAGTTTGCGCGCGTGCCGGTGCCGCGTTTCCCCGGTGGCCCGGCGCTGCGCTGGCCGACATTGGTTGCGGCGATGTTTTTGTATGCACTGCGTGATCGTCTCTAGGTTTTTGCATCCGTAACTTCAAAGCGAGCAGCAATCATGACCGAGTCAACCGGCGTTCTAGCCTCGCGGACTGAATGGCAGGAGTTCTCGCGCGCCCATTCCGATGTTGAAGCTCTCGACGCGTTCATCATCGACGTCAACGGCAACACAGTTGGTAAACGCCTGTCGGTCGCAGACGCAGAGAAAGTCTTCACCGATGGCGTGCAATTTTCCTCCTGTGCGCTGATCGCCGACGTGCGCGGTCTCGGCCACAACGTTCAGGGCATGGGTGGATCCGATGGCGACCCGGATGGCACTGCGT
>DATCBZ010000051.1:0-3487 GCA_036511555.1 Steroidobacteraceae bacterium | reverse complement strand
AAGCGCTACGCTTCGGATAGCAAGCCCGAGGATAAGGGACTGATGCAGGATATTGCCGACGCGCTCGACTGACGCTCTCGCAGAAGGGGGATTTCCATGCTGACGGTACGGCATTTGCTCGAACAAAAAGAGCGGGCACTGCGCGCCATCGATCCCGACGAGCCGGTGCTCGAGGCCATACGCTTGATGGCGGCACACCATGTCGGGGCGCTGCTCGTCATGCACAAGGATGAGCTGCTCGGCATCGTCTCCGAGCGCGATTACGCACGCAAAGTGATTCTTCTCGGCCGCTCCTCCGCGGATACGGCGGTGCGCGACATCATGACCTCGCCGGTCGTCACGGTGTCGCCGCTGAGCACGCTTGATGAATGCATGCGCCTCGTATCGGCGCGGCGCGTGCGTTATTTGCCCGTGGTCGAGAACGGCCGCGCGGTCGGCGTCGTATCGATCGGCGATCTCGTCAAAGCGACCATAGAAGAACAGCAACGCACGATCGAACAGCTCGAAAGCTATATTCATAGCTGATGCGCACTCGCCGTCTCATGAGCGGCGCGGTGTGGTCGTCGCTTGCGCTGTCGTGCGTTGCCTCGGCCGCCGCCGCCGCTGACGATATTTCAGGGGCACCGCAGGCCGACAGTCATTGGCCGCGTCTCGTCGGCGAGCAATACACCTTCGTGCTGCAGAATCAGTCGAGCCTGCATTCACCTTACCAGGGGCCCTTGAGCCTCGACCCCAAAGGCGACACCCAGCCGACCAACACCATCGGCGTGTACCTGGGCTGGGCGCTGACCGATTGGGCGCAGTTGTACTTCGACACCGAGAAGTTCATGGGCGCGGGCGTCAGCGGCGCGACCGGCCTGGGCGGCCTTACGAACGGCGATGTGGTGCGCGAGGGCGCCAACAATCTGCCAAAGAGATTCTACATTGCGCGCACCTATATGCGCTTCATGCTGCCGCTCGGCCCGAGCCTGACAAAGGTTGCCGCCGCCCAGGATCAGATCGCCGGCACGGAGGCGCAAAACCGTCTCGAGCTCAAGGTGGGCCTGCTTGCCGTGAATGACGATTTCGACAGGAACACCTACGCCGGCAGCACGCGCACGGCGTTCATGAACTGGTCCTTGTGGGCCAATACCGCGTGGGATTATGCCGCCAACACCCGCGGCTATACGGACGGCTTCATGCTGGCCTACATAAGTCCCATTTGGAGTGTCAAATACGGCATGTACCGTATGCCGCTCAGGGCCAACGGCCAGGAGCTCGAAGCCTCCCTGGCACACGCGCAGGGCGACAATCTCGAGCTCACCTTCTCGCCATCGAAAGCAGCTCCAGTGCTGCGCCTGCTCGCCTATCGCAATACCGCACGCATGGGCGATTACCGCGAGGCGCTCGCGCTTGCCGCCGCGGATGGCACCACGCCCAATATCATCGCGGACGATCGCGAAGGGCGCAAAAAGCTTGGCTTCGGCATCAATGCCGAACAGGCCCTCGCTGATGACGGCGCGAGCGGCGTTTTCGCGCGGCTCGGCTGGAACGACGGCAGGACGGAAAGCTTCGCGTTTACCGAAGTGGATCGGCTGACGAGCGCGGGCGGCCAGCTTTCCGGCGTGCACTGGCGGCGCGCCGATGACCTGTTAGGCGTTGCGTTTGCCTTTGACGGCCTGTCGGGCCCGCATCGCGACTATCTCGCCGCAGGCGGCGCGGGCTTCCTTTTGGATGACGGGCGCCTGCACTATGCGCACGAACAGATTATGGAGCTGTATTACCGGCTGCAGCTGCCCTGGCAATGGGCGCGCTTGCAGTTCTCGCCCGACTTCCAGTACATCAGAAATCCGGCCTACAACGCGGATCGCGGCCCCGTCACGTTCTGGGGCCTGCGGTTTCACGTCGAACATTGAGGAGCGTCGCGGTCGTATCTAAAACGCAGGAGTGACAAGCATGGCGCGCATCAATTTCATTGAACTGCCGGCAAAGGACATAGAGGGCGGCGAAATCTTTTTATTCGCAGGTGTTTGGCTGGACGCTGACTGAATTCGGTCCGAGCTACGCCTGTACGACGAGCGGCGATGTGGATGTCGGATTGCAGGGCGACAGCGGCGAGGCGACGGCAAGCCCGCTGGCGGTTATTGCGGTGGCGAATCTGGAGGAAGCGCTGGCCGCGGTGCGCGGCGCGGGTGCGAAGATCAGCAAGCCCGTATTTTCCTTCCCGGGCGGCCGCCGTTTCCATTTTCTCGATCCCAACGGCAATGAGCTCGCCGTTCTGCAGGCCGACTGAGCCGCAACCCCATCCCGGCGCGTAGCCTCCGAGGCACTGGAGGAAGGTGCAGACGTATTAAGGAACTCGCGCGCAGCGCGCCGGGCGCACGCTATTTGCGCCAGAACATCGGCGTGAACAGCACGAGTACGCTGAAGATCTCGAGGCGCCCGAGCAGCATCGCAAACGTACAGATCCAGGTCTGTAGGTCCGTGAGGCTTTGATAAGTCTTGAAAGGACCCACGACGCCCAGGCCCGGGCCGGTATTGTTGATGCAGGCGACGACCGCGCCGAACGAGGAATCAAAATCAAGGCCGGTCAGAAGCAGCGCGAAAGTAAGCGATGCCACGGTCATGAAATACAGAAAGATGAACGCGAGAATGGAGGCGGCGACGCGGTCCGGCACGGGCTTGCCGCCCACCCTGACGGGCGATACTGCACTCGGGTGCACGAGCAGCGTCAGCTCGCGTATGGCCTGGCGCGACAGCACGAGCGTGCGGAACATTTTGATGCCGCCGCCGATGGAGCCGGTGCTGCAGACGATGCAGGACAGAAACAGCATCCACATCGGTGCGAACACCGGCCAGCGGGTGTAGTCCTGCGAGACGAAGCCGGTCGTGGTGGCAATCGAGATCACATTGAACGCCGCATGCCTGAGCGAGGTGAAAAAATCCGGATACACGCCATTTGCAGTCAGGAGGACTGCGATACCGAGCACGCTCACCGACAGCAGCAGAACGATGGCTTTGGTTTCCGGATGCGTAAAGTAGGGCTGCAACGTCAGTCGCCGCAACGCCGCAAAATGGCAGGCGAAGTTGAGCGAGGCGAGCAGCATGATGACGATCAGAACGAACTCGATCGACGCCGAATGAAAAAACGCGATGTTGGCATCGTGGGTGGAGAAGCCGCCGAGTCCCACGGCCGAGAAGGCGTGACAGATGGCGTCGAACCAGGACATGCCGCACACCCGCAGTGCAATGATTCCTGCGATCGTGAGGAACGTATAGGCGAACCACAGTGATTTGGCCGTTTGGAAGATGCGCGGCGCGAGGCGCTCCTCTTTGACGGGTCCCGGCGAGTCGGCCCGGTAGAGCTGCATGCCGCCGACGCCCAACAGCGGCAGAATCGCGATCGCGAGCACGATGATCCCGAGCCCGCCGTACCAGTGCAGTGCCGCGCGCCACATATTGACGGCAGGCGGCAGCGTGTCGAGTCCCTTGAAAACCGTAGCGCCGG
>DATCBZ010000050.1:0-16290 GCA_036511555.1 Steroidobacteraceae bacterium | reverse complement strand
GCGGATTGCCGTGCGGCGAATCTCCGCAACGTCGCCTTCTTCCAGGAACACGAAGCGGCGCGTGACCGGCAGCAGCGCGGCGACGTCTGATGCGACGAAGTTCTCCTCGACGCCAAGGCCAATGACAACGGGACAGCCTTCGCGCGCGAGAATGAGGCGATCTGGATCGTGCTCGCTTACCACCGCCAGCGCGTAGGCACCCTCAAGTTCCGCCACCGTGGCACGCACGGCTTTGAAAAGGTCGCCGACCGTTGCCAGGTGATGATGGATGCGATGCGCGATGACCTCCGTGTCCGTCTCCGACGTAAACGTGTACCCCAAACGCGCAAGATCGCTGCGCAGCTCATCGTGATTTTCGATGATGCCGTTGTGCACGATCGCAAGGCCATCGCGCGAGAGGTGCGGGTGGGCGTTGCGCTCGCTCGGTACGCCATGGGTCGCCCAGCGCGTGTGTGCGATGCCGACGTTGCCGTGAGTCGGTGACTGCTCGAGTGCTTCCTGGAGCATTTTCACCTTGCCGACGGTGCGCAGGCGCTTCAGGTGCTGCGTGCCATTCAGGACGGCGATGCCGGCCGAGTCATAGCCGCGATATTCGAGTCGCCGCAATCCTTCCATCAGGATAGGGACGATATTGCGTTCGGCGATCGCTCCGACGATTCCGCACATGGATCGGGTCTCTTGAGTTGTGGTCTAGGGCGGCAATCCGCGCCGTCCGGGGAGAACGGCAGTTTGCCCGAAATTGTCCTAATGGACTGATTTTACGTATTTAAGCGTGACCGGTGTCGCATCCGAAGCAGCGGCCGAGCTTCCGTCTGCGCTACTACCCCAGATTATATCCGCCGTTGCTGCAACCTGCGGCCAGGAGACCTGCGCGTGTATTGATAGCGACGCTGCCGCCGCCGTTTCATCCCTATAGTCTTACGCTGTAGACGAACCAATACAGCACTGTCGCAACGTGGTTGTCTTGGCGCAGGAACGCACTGCGGCGAGGCCGCGCCAAAGGCAGCTTTTAAAATGTCCCGCGCACCAGGAACAGGATTCGCGAGTCGCCGGCCTGGGTCGCGCCGGTCGTGACCAGCGGGCGCGCCCAAACAACGGCAGCGCCTACGGTTTTCCATGGGAATAGATCGGCGCCAAAACCCCAGGAGCGCGCGTGCAGGCGCAAGGATCCCCCTGGTGAGGCATCGATCACGTCGGCCACAGCGGCATCGAAATATACCAAGCCATCGGCAAGCTCTTTTACGCCGTGTTTCCATACCGGTGATTGCAGTTGCACCGTACCCTTCAGGGCGCGGTCGCCCACGACCTCTCCCTCCAGATAACCGCGTACGCCGTCGACGCCGGCGACCGGATATTCCTCATCGATGATCAGCGACCTGCCGGAGTATTGGCCGGCAGCTCTCAGGTATAAACGCACGCCCTTGGGCAAGGTCGCAAGCAAGGCGCCGTCCGCCCGTACGTAGAAATAGTTGGCGTCGGCGTGAAAATCACCGTCGGCAATGGCGCTCGTGGCATTTGCGCCGCCGTGCGGCCCAAAGTTAGCAGACACTGTTAGAGCCTCCTCGCGCTGCGCATTCTTCCAGTTGCCAGCATAGGCAAGCTGCAGATTCCAATAGGAGACGGGCGTGACCGACGCCGAGTTTTCATCGAGCGCCGTTGTGTCGCGAAAGTGCCGGTAGTCCATGGCCAGGGTAAGTGACTGGGTTTTCGCCGCATTGAGCGCGTGACCCAGCCGGAAACCCACAATCTGTCCTTTCCCTAACACTCCGACCGTGTCGGCTACCGGCACATTCGAGTTCGCATCCAGAAAGTAGATCGACGGCTGCAGACCATCGGGCAGTGGATGGGTTGCGTAATTGGCAATGAATACGCTCACCTGCTTGGCATCTTGCGGCGCAACCTGATAGAGCGCGGATAACTCGTCTTGCTTGCTGAATAAATTGCTGTAGCTCAGGGCAAGAGTTGCGCGCAACGGATCGGTGCCCGCGGAATACTGATTGTCGAGTTCAACGCTGCCGTGAAATTCCGGGCGGCCCGGGGCTTTGGCCGCGGGCTCTGCGTCGTTAGTCGATGCAGCCGCGGCCGGCAGCAGAACTGCCGGCGCGCTCGTCGCTTGCGCCGCGGTCGCGGGCGTCTCCTGCGCCCTGGCGCCAATGCAGCAGCCGCAGATGAGCGCCGTCGGCAAAAGGTGGTGCCACGGCCGCATTCGCTTACCTCGCGCTATACCCGCCCGGCTCCCCATCAGGATCAAGTCCGCTATGCGCGCTTTGCGCTGCGCCGTAAGCACAGCTTAACTTTTTTTGGCCTTCTCCGGCCGCTGCCAGGTATCGATTGATACCTGGCGGCTGCGCGCAAGGGTGAGCTTGTCGGCAGGGGCATCGTGAGTAATTGTCGAGCCGGCGCCGATGGTCGCGCGCGCTCCGATGCGCACCGGCGCAATCAGCATGCTGCCGGAGCCCACGAACACACCGTCCTCGATGTGCGTTGCGGATTTATTGACTCCATCATAGTTGCAGGTAATCGTGCCGGCGCCGACGTTCACGTCCTTGCCGATCACCGCGTCGCCGAGGTAAGTGAGGTGATTCGCCTTACTGCCTTCGCCGAGCTGCGTGTTCTTCACCTCGACAAAGTTGCCGACGTGCACGCTGCGCGCCAAAGTCGCACCCGGGCGCAGACGCGCGAAAGGCCCGATTTTGCAGGACACGCCGACGCTTGCGCGATCAAGAACGCAGTTCGCAGCCACCTGCGTATCGGCGCCGATTTCGCTGTCGCGAATCACACAGTTAGGGCCAACGCGCACGCGGTCGCCAAGGATGACTTTGCCCTCGAGAACCACATTGACGTCGAGCTCGACGTCGCGCCCGACGCTGACGGTGCCGCGCACGTCCACACGCGCCGGATCAATGAGGGTGACGCCTGCGAGCATCAGCTCACGCGCCTGCTGCTCGCGATAGAACGCTTCGACCTGCGCGAGCTGTACTTTGTCGTTGACCCCCAAGACCTCCGACTCTGTCGACGCCACGAGCGGCACAACTTTGAATTTGCCCTTGGCGGCGATGGCGGCGCAGTCGGTGAGGTAGAACTCGCCTTGCGCGTTATTGTTCTTAACCAGCGCCAGCCACCTCTTCAAAAGCTTCGCAGGCGCGGCAATAATGCCGCTATTGGACTCGCGGATCTTAAGCTCCTGTTTCGATGCATCCTTGTGTTCGACAATCTTCTTAATGCGGCCGCGCGCATCGCGGCGGATACGGCCGTAGCCTGCGGGGTCGGCAAGCATCACGGTGAGGATCGCGAGGGTTTTCGCATCGCAGAGCTTGAGTAAAGCGGCGAGCGTCGCGCTGCGGATGAGCGGCACATCACCATAGAGGACGAGTACCGTATGGCCGTCCGGAATAGCAGGTAGCGCCTGCATGACCGCATGGCCGGTGCCGAGCTGGCGCTGCTGCAGCACCCAGGAGACATTTTCTGCCTTTAACGCCTCGCGCACACGCTCGCCGCCATGGCCGTACACAACGTGAATGGCCTCGGGCGACAGCTGTCGCGCGGTGTCTATGACGTGTTTGAGGAGCGCGCGCCCGGCGAGCGGCTGCAGAACTTTTGGCCAGTCGGACTTCATGCGCTTGCCTTGGCCGGCTGCGAGGATGACAACCGAAAGCGGCATGCGCGTCTTCAGCCCCTGATCTTGCGCAGCCGTTCGATCAATCTCAATTGCGCTGCAGCGCGCGCCAGTTCCGCCAGCGCCTGCGCCTGGTCGATCTTATCGACATTACTGGCGAGAGCTTCTTCGGCGCGCTGTTTGGCGGCAAGGGCCGCGGCTTCATCAAGATCCTTTGCGCGCAGTGCTGTGTCGGCGAGCACCGTTACCTTATTAGGCTGCACTTCGAGCGCACCGCCCCCCACATAGATCGAATGCTCGCCGTCGGCCGTTTTCACGCGCACTTCGCCCGGCTTTAAAAGCGTGAGCAGCGGCGCGTGCCGCGGCGTGATCCCAAGCTCACCTTCACTGCCCGGCGCGAACACCATCTGCGCCGCGCCCGAGAAGATCTCGCCCTCGGCGCTGACGACATCGACCTGAATGGTGTGCGCGTCGGCCATTATTGCAGCGTCTTGGCCTTTTCGACGGCCTCTTCGATGCCACCGACCATGTAGAACGCCTGCTCCGGAAGGTGATCGTAGTCGCCGGCAATGATGCCTTTGAAGCCGCGGATCGTGTCCTTCAATGAGACGATTTTGCCGTCCTGGCCGGTGAACACTTTGGCGACATTGAACGGCTGCGAGAGGAAGCGCTGGATCTTTCTCGCGCGGAACACGCTCAGTTTATCTTCCTGGGAGAGCTCATCCATGCCGAGGATCGCAATGATGTCCTGCAGTTCCTTATAGCGCTGCAGCACCGCCTGCACACCACGCGCAGTGCTGTAGTGCTCCTCGCCGATGACGAGCGGGTCAAGCTGGCGGCTCGTCGAATCAAGCGGATCCACTGCCGGATAAATACCGAGCGATGCGATCTGACGCGACAGCACGACCGTGGCATCAAGGTGCGCGAAGGTCGTCGCCGGCGAAGGGTCGGTCAAATCGTCGGCGGGCACGTAGACCGCCTGAATCGAGGTGATGGAACCCGTCTTCGTCGAGGTGATGCGCTCCTGCAAGACGCCCATCTCCTCCGCGAGCGTCGGCTGGTAGCCCACCGCCGAGGGCATGCGGCCCAGCAATGCCGACACCTCCGTGCCCGCAAGCGTATAGCGGTAGATATTGTCGACGAAAAAGAGCACGTCGCGGCCCTTGCCGCCATCCTCACGCACCTCATCGCGGAAGTATTCGGCCATCGTAATGCCGGTGAGCGCGACACGCAGACGGTTGCCGGGCGGCTCGTTCATCTGCCCGTAGACCATCGCGACTTTGGAGTTCGACAGCTCCTTCAAGTCAATGACGCCCGACTCTGCCATCTCATGATAGAAGTCGTTGCCTTCACGCGTGCGCTCGCCAACCCCTGCGAATACGGAAAGCCCACTGTACTGCTTCGCAATATTATTGATGAGCTCGAGCATGTTGACAGTCTTGCCGACGCCCGCGCCGCCAAAGAGACCGATCTTGCCGCCTTTGGCGAATGGCACCAGCAGATCGATGACCTTGATGCCGGTCACGAGCAGATCCTGGCCGCCTGTTTGTTCATCAAACGCCGGCGCCGGACGATGAATGGGCAGGTGATCCTTGGAATTCACGGGCCCGCGATTATCCTGCGGCTCACCGAGCACGTCCATGATGCGGCCAAGGGTTGCCTGGCCGACCGGCACCGTAATCGGACCGCCGGTTGCGTCGACCGGAAGACCGCGCTTCAACCCTTCCGATGCGCCCATCGCGATGGTGCGCACGATGCCGTCGCCCAGAAGCTGCTGCACTTCAAGAGTCAAATTGACGTCTTTCAGCTTGAGCGCCTCATACACGCGCGGTATCGCCTCGCGTGGAAACTCGACGTCAATAACCGCGCCAATGATCTGCGTAATCTTGCCCGTTGCCATAAAGTCTTTCCTCAAACCGCCGCAGCGCCGCCCACGATCTCGGCAAGTTCCTTGGTAATCGCGGCCTGACGTGCCTTGTTGTAAACCAGCTGCAGCTCATCGATGAGCTCGCCGGCGTTGTCGGATGCTGCGCCCATGGCCACCATGCGCGCTGCCATTTCGGATGCCACGTTCTCCACTGCGCCGCGGTACACCTGTGACTCGATGTAGCGCATCAGAAGACCGTCCAGGATCGCAGCAGCCTCCGGCTCATAGATGTAATCCCAGTGCTCGGCAAGATCCGCCGCATCGACGGTCTCCACCGGCAGCAGCTGCTCGACATGCGGTTTCTGCGTCATTGTGTTCACGAATTGCGAGTTCACGAGAAACAGCCGATCGATCTTCGCGTCTCGATACGCATCGAGCATCACTTTAACGGCGCCGATCAGATCCTTGACGTGGGGCTTATCGCCCAGGCCCGAAACATTGGCGAGAATCGGCAGGCCCAGGCGTCGGAAGAACGCAAGCCCCTTGCTGCCGATCAGACACAGGCTCACTTCTGCGCCCTTGTCCTGCCACTCGCGCAGCAGCAACAGCGTCTGCTTGAAAAGGTTGGCATTCAAGCCGCCCGCCAAACCACGGTCGGTCGAAATGACGATGATGCCGACCGCCTTCGGCTCGCGCGTCAGAAGAAACGGATGCCGGTAATCCGGGTTGGCTTCGTTCAAATGGCCAATCACGGAGCGGATCTTGTCGGCGTACGGGCGCGCAAGCTTCATGCGGTCCTGCGCGCGGCGCATCTTGCTCGTGGCCACCATCTGCATGGCCTTGGTGATCTTCTGAGTGCTCTTCACACTCGCGATCTTGTTGCGGATTTCCTTGGTGCCGGGCATGGCGTCTAGTAACTGCCCGTCGCCGTGAAAGCCTCGATGCACTTCTTCATGCCGGCCTCGTTCTCCTTCGTGAGCTTCGGAGTTGCGTTGATGCCGTCCATCAATGGCGCATGATTGGACTTGGCGAACGCCTGCAGGCCCGCCTCGAAATCGACGATTTTGTTGAGAGGCACCTTGTCCATGAAGCCGTTGTTGACGGCGAAGATCGACAATGCCATCTGTGCAACCGACATCGGCGCATACTGTTTCTGCTTCATGAGTTCCGTCACGCGCTGGCCGCGTTCAAGCTGGCGACGGGTGGCCTCGTCAAGATCCGATGCGAACTGCGAGAACGCAGCAAGCTCGCGGTATTGCGCAAGCGCAAGACGAATGCCGCCGCCGAGCTTTTTGATGATGTCGGTCTGCGCTGCGCCACCGACGCGCGATACGGAAATGCCCGCGTTCATCGCCGGGCGTACGCCGGCGTTGAAGAGATCGGTCTCGAGGAAGATCTGCCCGTCGGTGATTGAAATCACGTTCGTCGGCACGAATGCCGTGACGTCGCCCGCCTGAGTTTCGATGATCGGCAGACCGGTGAGGGAGCCGGTCTTGCCCTTGATCGCGCCCTTGCTCACAAGCTCAATATATTCTTCGTTGACGCGCGCGCTGCGCTCGAGCAGGCGCGAGTGTAGATAGAACACATCGCCGGGGAATGCCTCGCGGCCCGGCGGACGACGCAGCAGGAGCGAGATCTGCCGGTAGGCGACCGCCTGCTTGGAAAGATCGTCATAGATAATGAGCGCATCTTCGCCGCGGTCCATGAAGTACTCGCCCATGGTGCAACCCGAGTACGCGGCGATGTACTGCATGGCGGGCGGAATGGACGCGGCCGCGGCGACGATAATGGTATGCGCGAGTGCGCCGTGCTCCTCGAGCTTGCGCACGACATTTGCGATCGTCGATTGCTTTTGACCGATGGCGACGTAGACGCATTTAATGCCAGATGACTTTTGATTGATGATGGTGTCGATGGCAAGGGCCGTCTTACCGGTCTGACGATCGCCGATGATGAGCTCGCGTTGTCCGCGCCCGATCGGCACCATCGAGTCGATGGCCTTGTAACCCGTCTGCACGGGCTGGCTCACAGATTTTCTGTAGATGACACCCGGAGCCACGCGCTCGATCGGCGAGGTTTGCGTTGCCTTGATCGGACCTTTGCCGTCGAGCGGCACACCTAGCGCATCCACCACGCGTCCCAGTAATTCAGGTCCGACCGGGACTTCAAGAATGCGCCCGGTCGTCTTGACGGTGTCACCCTCGCGCAGGCCCCTGTATTCGCCGAGCACGACGGCGCCGACCGAGTCCTGCTCGAGATTCAAGGCAAGGCCAAAGATGTTGCCGGGGAATTCGAGCATCTCGCCGTAGCGCGCATCCGCCAGACCGTGAATACGGCAAATGCCGTCGGTCACCGACACGATCGCGCCGACATTGCGCGCTTCGGTTGCGTCCTTGAAGCCCTCGATCCGCTGCTTGATCAGGTCGCTGATCTCGGTTGCCTTGATGGCCATGTCGTTCGATCCTCTTAAACCTGTGCTATGCCGAAAGCTCGAACGCCATGCGCTCGAGCCGGGTGCGCAGCGATCCGTCGATGACGAGGTCACCGGCACGAATGACGGCGCCACCAATCAAGGTAGCGTCCACTTCGTTGTGCAGCCGCACCTGGCGCTTCAATCTGCGCGTCAATGCGGCGGTCAGCGCTTCCTGCTGTTTGGCATCCAAAGCAGTTGCAGCCGTGACGGTGACGTCAATTACGCCGTCGGCCTCATCTTTCAGCGCATCAAACAGCGTCGCGATTTCGGGCAGATCGACGAGCCGTCCGTTCTCAGCAAGAGCGAGCACGAGCTCGTTCCACTCGGGCCCCAGTTTGCCACCGCCGATATCGATCACGAAGTCGGCGAGCGCTTTCGCCGTGACGCGAGGATTGCCAAAGAGAGTCGCGACGCGCGGATCCCCCACCACGGTTGCCGCCGTGCGCAGCGCGTCGGACCATGACGCCAGAGTGCCGCGCGTCTGCGCTGCCGCAAATGCGGCGCGCGCGTAGGGCCGTGCGATGGTGATCTTGTCGGTCATCTAAATCTGCGCTGCGAGCTTGTCGAGCAGTTCTGCATGCGCGCGCGGGTCAATCTCGCGCTGGAGGAGTTTCGATGCTGCCTGCACCGCAAGCCTGCCGACATCACGACGCAAGCTCTCGCGTGCGCGCGTCGACTCAAGCTGGATCTGCTGCTGAGCGGCCGCAATCAGCCGATCGCCCTCCGAGAGCGCCGTGCCCTTGGCTTGTTCGATTTCCTGGTTTGCACGCTGCTGCGCCTGATCGATGATCTGATGCGCGCGATCGCGGGCTTCGCGGATGATCACGTCGGCATCCTCTCGCGCCTTCACCAGTTGCTCCTGACCCTTATCGGCGGCCGCAAGCCCGAGTGCAATTTTCTTCGAGCGCGCATCCATGACACCCAAAATCTGTGGCCAGATTTTTGTCATCGTGAACCACGTAAGCACGACGAACACGAGCATCTGCACGATGAGCGTGAGATTGATGTTCATGATTGCCTCCTACCGCGAAAGAACGGCGTGTGCGCTGCGCCTCAACCCGCCGCCAGCGCGCCCAAGAACGGATTCGCGAACGTGAAGTAGAGGGCGAAGCCGATGCCGATCATCGCGACTGCATCGAGCAGACCTGCAACGATAAACATACGCACCAGCAATACCGGCGCAAGCTCAGGCTGGCGCGCGACGCCTTCCAGAAACCGGCCGCCGAGAATACCGAAGCCGATGGCGGTACCGAGCGCACCCAGGCCAAAAATAATGCCGACGGCGAGCACCGTCATGGCCTGGATCTGTGCGACTTGTGCGATGTGTTCCATTAAACCCTCCTAAGACAAAACTAGTTGTTAATCCAGTCAATCAATGTTCGTCGCCATGCTCGCTCGCCTGCGCAAGGTAGACGATGGTGAGCATGGCAAAAATAAAGGCCTGCAGCGTGATGATGAGCAGATGGAATAGCGCCCAGATGATGCCGAGGACAATCTGCCCGACTATGCCAAGCCAACCGCCGAGCGTAATGAGCGCAGCGAAGCCACTCGACAGCGTGAGAAGCGCAATCAGCAGGAAAATCATCTCGCCGGCATACAGGTTGCCGAACAGGCGCAGCGCCAGGGAGATGGGCTTGGCGATCGTTTCGACAACGCCGAGCAACAGATTGAAAGGCATGAGCCAGGGGCCGAAGGGATGCAAGAGCAGCGACTTCAAATAGCCGCCGACGCCCTTCATCTTGATATTGTAATAAAAGATGAGCAGTAGCACGGTCAGGGACAAGCCAAAAGTAACGTTGATATCAGTGCTGGGCACTACTTTGAGGTGCGCAATACCTGCGCTGCGTCCGACCGCCGGCAGCAGATCAACTGGAACCAAATCCATGAAATTGAACAGAAACACCCAACAGAAAATCGTCAGTCCAAGCGGCGCAATCAGGCGGCTTGTGCCCTGAAAGGTGTCCTTCACCTGCTTGTCGGCCAACTCAACTACGAGCTCAATGAAGTTCTGGAATTTGGTGGGGACTACGCCCGGGCCGCCTTTGGTTGCTTGCCGCGCCGCAAAGTAAAAGGCTCCGCCGAACAGCACTGCAAGCAGCACCGAAAAGAAAACGCTATCCCAATGGATGACCGATAAATCGATGATCCCGTGAGCTTCCTTATTCGACAGGAAGCTCAAGTGGTGCACGATGTACTCGTTGGCACTCGGCGTTGCTTGAGCGGCGTGTTCTAGGGCCATGTGCTTTATCTAAAGGTACTTTGACTCGATTTCAATCTTGGTGCTCGCGCGCAACGGCCTGCGCGCCGAAACTCGGCAGCGCAGTTGCAAGCGCCAGCCAGTAAACGAAGAAGGTAGCGACGTACGCCCCGAACAGCGCGGCGGGTGAGACCTTCAACAGCTTCAATACCGCCGCGAACATCACGACCACGAGGCCAAGCTTGACCGCCTCGCCAACGAGGAAGGCGCGCATCGCATGCTGTGCATCCGTTGCTGCCCAACCGCCAAAGCTCACGAGAGTCATGGCAAGGCTTGCGGCCGTGCCGATCCCCCCCCCAAGTAGTGCGGAACGCGCGCCGCTGGCGCCCGAAAGCGCCCCGCATAAGATCCCGGCGCTGATCGTTATCAGCGCTTGGCCCGCGACTACGCGTAAAGCGTAGCGTCGTGCCTTGGGCAGGTCGATTTCCACCGCATTTGTCCGCGCTGAAGACAACAAAAGCCACTCCTCGAACCGTTAACGCGATGAAGTGACTTCGCTTTTACTTATGCCCGGACTACCACCTATGCCCCCAACGCGAAGCCGCGGAATTATAGAGAGGCAGGTGCAAAAAGGCTACTGAATGTGGGCTAAAATCCCATCGAGTTCATCGAGACTGTTGTAGGTAATAACGAGCTTGCCGCGACCGGATGCGGCATGCTGAATGGCGACCGACGCGCCGAGCTTTTCCGCTACGTCCTGCGCAAGTTTATCGACGTTCGGATCGCCCGCTGCGCTCTGCCGGCTGGTGCTCGCGCCCGATGGTCGCTGCAGACGCCGCACCAGGGCTTCGGTTTCGCGCACCGAGATGCCTTTTTTCGCAACGAGCGTCGCCACCTCGGTTTGCTGCCGGCGGTTGGCAAGACCCAGCAAAGCGCGCGCATGTCCCATCTCCAGCTCGCGCTTATCCACGAGCTGGCACACCTCGTTCGGCAGTTCCAGGAGCCGCAGCAGGTTACTGACGGCGGCGCGTGAGCGGCCGACGGCCTCGGCGGCCTGCAGATGCGTCATCTCAAACTCGGTAATGAGGCGCGCCAAGGCGCGCGCCTCCTCGAGCGGGTTCAGGTTCTCGCGCTGAATGTTTTCGATGAGCGCCACCGCAATCGCAGCCTCATCGGGGATGTGGCGTATGACGGCGGCAATCTCGGTCAAACCTGCAAGCTGCGCCGCGCGCCAGCGCCGCTCGCCGGCGATGATCTCGTAGCGTTGGGGCTCGCCGGCAGCGGCAGCATCCAGCGGCCGAACGACGATCGGCTGAATGACCCCTTGAACCCGGATCGAGCTTGCCAGCTCCTCCAGTGTTTCCTGGCGCAAATCGATACGCGGCTGATAGCGGCCGCGCTGCAGGAGATCGAGCGGAAGCTTGGCCAATTCCTCGCCCCGCGGTGCCGGCAGAAGCGCAGGGTTAGTGGCCTGCGGCGGCGCACTTGATGTCGCTCGCGGCGCCAGCAGATCAGCAAGACCGCGGCCGAGGGTAGGGCGCTTTTGAATCATAGGCGCCGGATCATATCGAATCGGCTCCATGCGGACGTCCGGCTTCTTCTTCCTCGCGGCGGATCATCTCGCCGGCGAGCGCAAGGTAGGCCAGTGCGCCGCGCGAGTCCTTGTCATGAAACAGCACCGGCACGCCAAAGGATGGGGCTTCGGCCAGGCGGACATTGCGCGGAATAATGGTGCGAAAGACTTTGTCGCCGAAGTGCATGAGCAGCTGTGCGGATACCTCGGTCGCAAGATTATTGCGCGGGTCGAACATGGTGCGCAGGATGCCTTCGAGCACCAGGTCCGAATTGGCAGCCTCTTTGATCTGCTCAATCGTGGACAACAGCGCCGACAGACCTTCGAGTGCGTAGTACTCGCACTGCATCGGTATCAACACGCTGTCCGCGGCAACGAGCGTGTTCACCGTCAGCATATTGAGCGCGGGCGGGGAGTCGATGACGATAACGTCGAAGCTGTTACGCACGCCTGCGAGCGCCGCGCGCAACTTTGTCTCGCGCCCTTCAGGCAATGTCAAAAGACGCACCTCGGCGGAGGTGAGGTCCTGATTCGCGGGCAGCAGCATGAAATCCGCCACCTCGATCTTGACGAGTGCGGATTCGACCGACGTCTCGCCTAGGAGCACCTCGAGCGCGCCGCGCGCGAGCTGCGATTTATCGACACCGCAGCCCATCGTGGCGTTGCCCTGCGGATCAAGATCCAGAAGCAGCACGCGGCGCTTGGTGGCGGCGAGCGATGCTGCGAGATTGACCGCGGTGGTCGTCTTGCCGACGCCGCCCTTCTGATTAGCAATGGCAATCACGCGCTTCATAACGCGACAGTCTACTGTACTGTCGCGGCGCGGTTTTAAGTCGCGGTGCTAAGCGACGAGGCGCCGCTGTCCGGCGGCGATGCGCGCGCGCGCGAGCTCATCAGCGACCTGATTGGTCGGGCGATTCTCGCGGCGCGAGCGCTCGAAGATTTCCGTCAAGCGGCCCGGAATGAGGGAAATTGCCGCGCTCACCTGTGCTTCGCTCGAAGTGCCGTAGTACTCGTGGAAAACATTGATGATGCCGCCGGCATTGAGCACGTAGTCCGGCGCATACAGGACGCCGGCTGCGTGCAGCGCAATACCGTCTCGATCGAGTGCGAGCTGATTGTTGGCCGCGCCCGCGACGACCTTTGCCCGCAACTGCGGAATCGACTGTGCGTTCAGAATGGCGCCGAGCGCACAGGGCGCGAAAATCTCCGCCTCCTGCGCAACGATGCTCTCGACCGCGACCGCCATCGCGCCGCACTCGTCGGCGACGCGCTCGGTTGCCGCAGCGCGCACGTCAGCAACGAGGAGCCGCGCGCCGTCGGCGGCAAGAAGCCGCGCCAAGTGATAGCCGACGCCGCCGACGCCTTGGATGGCCACCGTGACACCGGCAAGCTCTGCGCGGCCGAGACGAAATTTCGCGGCGGCCTTTAAGCCCAGATACACGCCGAGCGCGGTCTTGGGTCCGGGATCACCGCCAACATCTCCCGCCTGGCGCGCAAGTCCGCTTACGTACCGCGTCTGGCGCGCAACGCTTTCCATGTCGGCCGTCGTGGTACCGACGTCTTCCGCGGTGATGTAGCGACCGCCGAGCGAATCGACGAAGCGGCCGTAAGCCTCGAACAGCTGCGCTGTCTTGGGCCGCTTGGGATCGGCAATGAGGACTGCTTTGCCGCCGCCGAAGGCAAGTCCTGCCATCGCATTCTTGTAGCTCATGCCGCGCGACAGGCGCAGCACGTCGGTCAGCGCCTCGTTACTCGACGGATAGCACCACATGCGGCAACCACCGGCCGCAGGTCCGAGAGCGGTGGAATGAATCGCCACGATGGCGCGCAGATTCGTTGCGGGGTCGTGATGGAAAACCACGTCTTCGTGTCCATCGTACTCGGCCATTTCAAAGACGCTCATAGCCCATCTCCGCCGGTCATGACGATGCTAAGCCGATGAGCCTACGCGTGCAGGGACGCAAAAAGTATTACAAAACTTGCCCTTTATGGTCTAAATATGAAATATTCATTTCATAAATCTCTTGACTAGCGGGTGAAACATGCACGTTGCCCTTGACCGCGCGGACCTGCGCATCCTCGAGGTGCTGCAGGAACACGGCAACATGTCGGCGGCAGATATCGCCGAACGGGTGGACTTGACGACCTCCACCTGCTGGCGGCGCATCAGCCGCCTGGAGGAACTCGGAGTGATCAGGACGCGCGTGGCGCTTCTGGATCGGGAAAAGCTCGGTCTTAACGTAACCGTGTTTTCGAGAGTGAAGCTTGCGGCGCACGGGCGCGATGAGCTCGGTAGCTTCGGCGCAGTGGTGCGGCAGCACTCCGAGGTGCTCGAGTGCTACACGCTCATGGGTGAGACGGATTTTCTATTGCGCATCGTAACTCGCGACATCAAGAGCTACGAGGCCTTCTTCCTCGATCACCTCTCGAGGATTCCCGCGGTGCAGTCGATCAACTCATCGATTGCGCTGTCGGTCATAAAAGAGACTACCGCGCTGCCGCTCGGCATCGGACCTGCGGCGGTCAGTCACCGCTAGCGGGCGCCGCCTTCGCAAGCGTGATGAGACAGCGCGACGCAGCAACGCCGGGCACATTGAGCGAGCGCGATGCCAGCAGCTGCCAGCTGCGCGGCAGCGCGGCGATTTCGTCATCCGGCCGCTTGCCCTTCATCGCGAGCACGCGCGTCGCAGGCCCGGTGACGGAAGCCACTTTCGCCAAAAGCTCGGGTAGTGCCGCGAACGCGCGCGCGACCACCGTATCGAACGGCTGCGCGGGCCTGAGCTCCTCCACACGCCCGTGCAATGCCTCAACGTTCGCAAGGCCGAGGACGCGTGCGGCGTGGGCGACAAAGCGGATCTTTTTGCCGTTCGAGTCGATCAATGTAAAGCGGCGCGAGGGTTGCACGAGCGCCAGCGGCAGGCCGGGGAAGCCCGCGCCGGTTCCCACATCGGCAATGCGCTCGCCGACGAGATCAGCGTGAATCGCAAGACTGTCGAGAAGGTGATGCGTCAGCATCTGCGCGGGAGTTGTGATCGCCGTCAGGTTGTAGGTCTGGTTCCAACGGGTGAGCTCATCGAGCAGCGTGCACAGCCGCGCCGCGTCGTGCGCACTCAGCGCCACGCCCAGCGTTGCGGCGTCGCGCATCAGGGGCTGGAGTAAGCTTTCGGGACGACTTGCATCGTTGCAGTCGGACAAGACACGCTCCATGAGTTTCACGCACACAATACACGCAGCCCGCGCGCGCGCAGCGTTTGCGCTCGTGATCGCGGCGCTGCTAAACGCCGCGCCGTGTTGCGGCGCACAGCGGGATTTTGGCGACTTCACCGCCACGGACACGCTCCTCGTGGTTGCGCCGCACCCGGATGACGAATCGCTTTGCTGTGGCGGCGCGATTGCGCGTGCCCGCGCGGCCGGGGCGCGCATAGCGCTCGTCTGGATTACGAGCGGAGATGCGTTCGAGCTTGATGCGCACCTCGTCGAGCACCGTCTCTGGACTACGCGGCAGGATCTGCTGGGGCTCGCGCAGCTTCGCATGCAGGAGGCCGCCCGCGCCGCTGCCGTATTGCAGGCTCTTCCGGAGGCTCGCTTTTTCTTAGGCTACCCCGACGGCGGCATCACGAAGCTGCTGCATGAGAACTGGGACCTGCCGTTTCGCTCCCCGCACACGGGTGCTGCGGCCGTCCCTTATGCCCAGGCACTGGCGGTGGGCAGCGCCTACACCGGGCACAATCTCGAGCGGGATTTCAGGGCTGTCATCGGACGCGTCAATCCCACCTGGATCCTCGCCCCAAGCCCACTTGATGAGCATGAAGACCACCGGGCGACCGGCGAGCTTGTCATGCGCGTGCTGGCCTCAATGAAAGAGCCGGTCGCGGCGCGCTATTGGATCGTGCACGGCGGGTTCGAATGGCCATGGCCGCGCGGCCTGCATGCCGACGCACCGCTCTTGCCACCGCGGCGTGCGCGCGCGCTGCCGTGGGTCTCCCTGCCGCTCTCGGGCGCGCAGCGCAGCGTGAAGGAAAGCGCCATCAGGACCTACGCATCGCAGATGCTCCTGACCTCGTCATTCATGCTGTCTTTTGTTAAACGCAACGAAATCTATTCGGCAACACCGGTTGTGAGCGCGCTTGCCGCAGCACACAACACGGCACCGCATGCGCGCAGCCAAAAATCGCCTCCGGACCCTGCGCGCCCGAACTAAGTAAAAACGCTGTCGGCCCACACCGACATTTGCATTTCAAATTTGACCGCGCTCTACTGCTGCAAGTTAAGGGCAAACCCGTCGTGAGGCGGGGACGCAAAGCTTCCGGTCTTGAGAGCCTAAAGGGCTTACGAAGACAGCGGGGTTGCCGGCAAAGTACTGCTGCTATCGAGTGGTACGCGTCGTCATTTCTTCCGGTGTTATCCGTGCACTCTCAGTGATCGCGCTCTGCAGCCCGCAGCAGGCTGTTTTCAGGGTGGGTCACGGATGTTCAAAAAAATCTCGCGCGTCGCACAGTGGGCGTTGTGCGCCTGCGCTGCGGTCACGCTCGCTGCCTGCGGCAGCGATGGCGCATCAAGT
>DATCBZ010000049.1:0-11141 GCA_036511555.1 Steroidobacteraceae bacterium | reverse complement strand
TGGCGGCCGGCGCGCCGGCCGTGCCATTCGAAGCGACGCTCGCAAGCGCCGCATTCATGCTACCGCCGCCGACGGCGACTATCACAGCCGCCGTGATCCGAGACGCAAGGTAGCCGACGCCAGAGGCAGAAAATTTCTTGTGCATTCGCGCCCACCTTTTGAGTACAGCCGGAACGGGCTGCGCAGCGCGATCATCGAGAATGCACGTACGACATCAGAACTGACGGCGGCCACTACCTGAAACGGTAGCGTCCGTGCCGGCAACCCCGCTGTCTTCGTGAGCCAATAGGCTCTCAAGACCGGAAGCTTTGCGTCCCCGCCTCACGACGGGTTTGCCCTTAAGAGTTCCCAGTACACCGTGCGCGAGGCTGAATTGCAAATGTCGGTGCCGGCCGACAATCAATTAACAAAAGCACATAGCGTGCTGGCATAACGCAACGGCCGCATCTGCGCATTATTCGTTGCGTGCACAGCACGCGTCGCGCGCGGTAGAAATTATTTGGACTTAATTCGCGGCACCGGCGCGATGAAAAAAATGCTCCAACTGCCCGGCGCGCAGCCAAGCATGCCGTGCGATGTGGCGCTGATACTTGGGAGTTATTCGTTAAACAGCGTCGCAAGTTCGCGGCGCGAATAGGCGCGAAATCCAATCAGGGTTTCGGTGCGCGTAATCCCCGCCACCGCCCGGATCCGCGATGTAACGAGGTCAGCAAGCGCTTCGTTATCGCGTACCCGCAGCAGTACGACCAAATCATAGTTGCCGGCAACCGAGAAAACCTCCGAGACGCCGTCAATCTCAGCAAGCTCGGTTGCGACGCGTTCAGTCGCCTCAGCCTGGACATTAACTAAAACAACTGCCATGACCATATTGAGCTCCGCCGCATCGCGCACGATGCGATGCGTTTAGATAAACTATTTGGCGTACCTGCACCGTGCGGCATTTTAGCAGTCGTCCGACCCAACCGAGCAAACTGCCGCCCTTAATTCAGATCGTCGCATTTCCCGGCGCGACTCGGCCGCGACGACACCTGGTAAAAACAGCGCCGCGGCACGCATCCGCTTTGCATTGCCTGCAACCCAGGCATCGGCGCAGCGCTCGAGCCGCGTATGCACTGCTACGGCGCTTTGCCGGCGTCCTGGATTCGCGCCTGCTCGAGTGCCTGCTGGCGCAGCTCGAATCTCTTGATCTTGCCGCTGTCGGTTTTCGGCAGTGAGTCGACAAACTCGATGCTGCGCGGATATTTGTACGGTGCGATGGTGCTCTTGACGAAATCCTGAAGCTCCTTCGCAAGCTCTGGACCCGCGAGCGCGTCGGGACGCAACACGACGAATGCTTTGACGATCGTGCCGCGTTCGGCGTCGGCTGCGCCGATCACAGCACATTCCCTGACAGCCCAGTGCGCCTGCAGCGCACTTTCTACTTCCGGCCCTGCGATGTTGTAGCCCGCAGAGATAATCATGTCGTCGGTGCGCCCCTGAAACCAGAAGTAGCCCTCGTCATCGATTCGATACCAGTCGCCCGTCAGGTTCCAGCCGTTCACAACGTATTCGCTTTGGCGTGGATCATCCAGATAGCGGCAGCCCGTTGGGCCACGCACCGCAAGTCTGCCGACTGCATTAGTGAACTTTGGCTCGCCGGCTGCATCGAGAACACACGCCTCGTAGCCGGGCAGTGCGCGGCCGGTGGACCCTGGCCGTATGGCATCGCCTTCTGCTGAGATGAAGATGTGAATCATCTCAGTGGAACCTAAGCCGTCAATAATTCGCAGGCCCGTCGCAGCGTGCCATAGATCCGAAGTCGCCACTGAGAGCGTCTCGCCGGCAGACACGCAGCGGCGCAGACTCGTGAGGTCGTACTGATCTGCAAGCGGCGCCAGTACACGGTACATGGTTGGTGCGGTAAATAAGCAGGTGGCTTTGAATCGTTGTACGGACTCGAGCAACGTTTCGGCAGTGGCGCGCTCGAGCATGACGCTCGCACCGCGCCAGCGCAGCGGAAACACCAGCAGCGCCCCCAGCCCGAAAGTAAATGCAAGCGGTGGCGTACCGAGATAGACGTCGCTCGGGCCCGTACGCAACAGGTGCCGGGCGACGACGTCGGCCATCACGAGCACATCCCGATGAGAATGCATCGTTGCCTTGGGTCGGCCGGTCGTACCGGAAGTGAAGGCCAGCAGGCAGATATCCTCGCAACTGGTGTCAACTGCGGTAAATGGCTCGGAATAGCGGCGCATCCAGGTCTCGAGCATCCCATCACCAAAAGTCACAATGTGACTGAGACGCCCGCACACTTGTGCGGCCTGCTGCAGCTCACCTGCGAGGCGGCTGTCGCACACCGCATGGTCGATGCGAGCCTTGTCCGCCATCGCGGCAAGTTCCTTTGCGCGCAACATCGGCATCGTCGTCACGGCAATCGCGCCGCACTTCATTACGGCGAGCCATGCGGCGGCCAGCAGCAAGCTATTTGGCGCACGCAGCAATACGCGATTGCCCGGCACGATGCCCAGCTCGCGCACGAGGACGTGCGCGATGCGGTCGGTGCACTCGCGCAGTTGCGTCCATGACCAGCTGGCCTGTTCCGAATAAAGCGCAATTTTCTCCCCGTACCCTTCTACGTCGAGCGCAACGTCGAGCAGCATCCGAGCACAGTTCAGCCGCTCCGGGTACTGAACTTCCGGGAGACTGAACGTAATGTCTGGCCACAGCATCCTTGGCGGCAGGTGCTCGCGCGCAAACGTATCAATGTGGGCCGTGTAAGCGCTCATCGGGCAATTTCCAAGGCGTCGATAGGGATCGGTCGCACCGGGGTGAAGCCAATCATTGCGGCAATGTCACGACTGCGACCGAGCGGCAGTAGCTTCAGAGTATCGCTGGAGATCGGACGCTTGGTGGCGGACGCTGCGGTTGCCTGATCGACGAGCTCTAGGGTTCCGTGCATGGCGCCGGGAACTTTGACGGTAAATGCCGTCTCACGCTTGTTGACCAGCAGAACTTTGTGCGCGTCGCGGATCGTGATGAAGCCTTGCACGAAGACCTGCGGCGCAGGATCGGGCTGCAGCACGCTGCGGCTACGCCAACGCGAGCACATGTGGAAATACGTTCCCTTATGGTACAAATGTGCAAAACAGGAACAATCTTAAACTGCTGCGAACGAAAAGTGCCATAGACTCTGGCCTTGGCGAGCACCCGGATGGTTCAGCTTGCCGCAACCGTGTTGTTGCCGGAAGGCTTGACGCTGAGGCCGAGCGCGCCGCTTGCGATAAACGCGAGAGCTGCCAGCCACGCCACACTGCCATAGCTGCCGCCGGCTGCCTCGAGCCAGCCGACAAGGAGCGGTGCGAGGCCGAAGCCGAATGTATAAAACGCGACCGACATGGCGACTACAGCGCCGCTGGCATCAAGGCGCGCCATCAGCGAGCGGAAGCAAGGCGCAAGGAACATCACGGCTGCCGATAACAGGCAGACGCCCCCGATGTAGCTGATATGGGTTTGGCCAAACACCATCCAGAGGCCCCCCGCCGCCATGGCAAGAGAGCCTAATGCGAGCGAGCGTTGCAGCCCGATGCGCTCGCCGCAACGATCCGCCAGAAGAGGTCCCGCCAGACCTGCGACCTGGCCAATGGCGAGATAGCGCCCCACCTCGGTGAGCGACAGGCCCTGTGTGGTGCCGATCCGCTCGGCGAATACCCACAGTGCCGAGGCCCCGATCCACAGCAGCGCAAATGCGCTGAGCACTGCGCGTGCTCCGCCGACCGTGAAAGCCCCCAAACGCGGCACGTCGCGCGCGCGCGCCTTGCTGCGCGGCAGCCAGGGCGCAGCCAGCAGAATTGCAATGGGGCTTGCGGCGAGGAGCCAGAACACACCGCGCACGCCGAAGAGCTCAAACAGAACCGGCGTCAAGAGGAGCGCTGCAGCTGCGACGGCGGCGATGACAAATCCGAGGATGGAAAAGAGCCGATGCGGATTGCGCACCCCGGCGGCCATCGCTCCGGCCGCCGCCATCAGTGAGCCCTCGCCCAATCCAGTAAGAATCCGTGCGCAAGTAAGGCCCGTCCAACCGCTGCCGAGAGCACACCATGCGTTGGCGATACTGATGGCGACGGCGGCGACGACTACAATCCGATGCGCCGGAATGCGCGCGAGAAGATAGGACACCGCGATGCCCGCGACGCCCATCGCGCCCAACTGAATCGATACCAGGTTGCCGGCGGCGACCTCTTCGAGCGCGTAACCTTGCATCATCGCTGTGACGATGAACGGCATGATGAGCAGGCTGTATTCGCCGAGCAGCGCCGCCACGATAACGGAGGGCACACCGGCGCCCTCGCCGGGCACTCGTGCGCTTGCGACGCCCGAATCCTTGCGGACTAATTCACTCACTGGATTTCTCTCCACGCCGGCTGGCCGGCCTAGCGACGGGAGCGGGCGCGGCAACTCCGGACGTTCAGGTGACTGCCGCACGCACCGCAAAGCGCGGATCTTGCCAGCCCTTCTGCGCCAGTACGAGACGCAGTTCGTTGGCCGCGATCCAGACGTCTTCAAAGCGCGTATACAGCGGCGCGAACCCGAAGCGCATGACATCCGGTTCGCGAAAATCCCCAATCACGGATCGCTCGATCAGCGCCTGCATGATTGCGTAGCCGTGCGGATGTGCAAACGACACATGGCTACCGCGCTGTGAAACGTCCCGCGGGCTTGCAAGGGTGAGGCCATAGCCTGCGCAGCCGGTCTCAACGAGCTCAATGAAGTATTCGCTCATGCGTCGTGACTTGGCATCAAGGCGTTCAACTCTCGCCTCACGCACGATATCCACGCCAGCCTCGAGCGCGCTGTTGGCGATGATCGAAGGCGTGCCGGCGAGAAATCTGCGGATCCCCGGCGCCGGCTCATAGTCATCCGTGAAATCAAAGGGGCGCACATGACCGTGCCAGCCGCAAATGGCGTTGCCAGCGCGCGCGTGGTGCCGGTTCGCGACGAACAGAAACGCGGGCGCACCGGGCCCGCCGTTCAGATATTTGTAACCGCAGCCGACCGCAAAATCCGCCTGGGCGGCGTTCAGGTCCACCGGCACGGCACCGACACTGTGGCTCAGATCCCAAAGCACGAGCGCACCGCGAGCCTGCGCCTCGCGCGTCACGGCCACGAGGTCGTACATCTCGGAGGTTCTGTAATGTACGTGCGTCAAGAGCAGCAGCGCAGTTGATTCGCCGACACAATCGAGCACCTCCGCACGCGGCACCACACGCGTGCGACGGCCGCGGCCGTAGGTGTCCGTCGCGCCGCGGCACACATACAGGTCGGTTGGAAAGTTGCCCGCTTCCGAGACGACTTCCAGCCGCTCGGGATTGAGTTCCAGCGCCGTAAGCACGAGACGAAACAGGTTGACCGAGGTCGTATCGGTAACGACGACCTCACCGGCTGCAGCGCCAATCAGCTCAGCAATCTTGTCCCCCAGCGTCAGAGGAGAATTGATCCAGTCGTGCGCATTCCAGCTGCGCACCAGATCGCAGCCCCATTCGCGATCGATGACGCGGCCTATCTGCACAAGCGTGCTGCGCGGCAGCGCACCGAGCGAAATGCCGTCGAGGTAGACCAGATCCGGCGGCAGTACGAAGCGCTCGCGAAAGCCCCGCAGTTCATCGGCGGCATCGAGCGCGCGCGCGCCATCGCGGCTGAGGTCAGACATCGCCATGTCCCGCAAACACAGGCCCTGCCACGTACTGCCTTCGCTGCCGGGCACTCCAGCGCAGCTGTTCCCCACAAGAACACGCGTTCAAGGCGCGGCAGCGGTCGCGCTGACTGCCGCAGCGCTGCAAAGTGGTGCGATTATTTGTCAGGGGAGGTTCCCAGAGTGAGGCGATTTCGTTGATTTTAAACGGATTCATATTAAGTCATCATCCTCGGCGGTGCCCGTGCAGTCACCTGCAGTATTGTTGCTGGGGCGCATCATCCCCGAGAAGACCGCTCAAATACAACAAATAAGTTCCCAATACGGAACGATCGTGATACTAAGGGAACAAGGGCACCGGGGGAAGCGCAGTGTTGCTCGCGAACCGACTAGGGCGTCCGTACACATCGATTGGGAGAGCACATGGTCAGACTCAACAAGAATTGGCGGTCGCACATTGCACGGTCTACGGTTTTTCTTGCCATCGGCGGCATGCTTGCCGCAAACAGCGCTGTGGCAGCGGAACTCGAAGAGATCGTTGTCACGGCGCAGAAGCGCAGCGAACGGCTGCAGGATGTGCCGATATCCGTGAGCGTTCTTACGAGTGACGCCATAGTCGGGCGCTCGTTGAGCGATCTGAGTTCGCTTGCCACACAGGTGGTCGGCGTTTCGTCCGTGGGCTCCGACCAGGGCGGCAGTAACGCCGACTTCTATATCCGTGGCATTGGACAGAATGACTTCATCGACACCAACGACCCGGGCGTCGGGGTCTACATCGATGGCGTGTTCATCGCGCGTACCGCAGGCGGGTTACTGGACCTTACCGATCTCGACCGAGTGGAAGTGCTGCGCGGCCCGCAAGGGACACTCTTTGGCAAGAACACGATCGGTGGCGCCATCAGCGTGTTCACCAAGAAGCCGGACTTCAAGTACGAAGGCGACGCCTTCGTGCGCGCGGGTGAGCGCGGCCGCTTCGACGCCGGTGTCACCGTCAATTTGCCGGTCATCGACAACACTTTTGCATTGCGCATCAATGCCATCACCAAGAATCAGGACGGCTTTGGCAGGAGTCTTGAGACCGGCCAGCACTACAGCGGCGAGGGCAAAGACATCTTCAAGATCTCCGCCTTGTGGTTGCCGACTGATAAGGTCGAAGTCAACCTCTCGAGCGATTACACGCACGTGGACCAGCCGATCCGCATGTCGCTGGTGCTGAACCTCAATCCGAATACCTTCATCACGCAGCCACAGAATCAGTGGGCCGTCGCAAACGGGGTAACTCCGTATGACGCCCGCTGGGTCTCGCCCAATCTGTACACCAACTATTCGGTGTTTAACCCCGGTGATCACGAGGAAATCTACGGCACCAATCTCACCGTCGGCTGGCAGATCGCCGACTCACTGCAGTTGAAGTCGATTACCGCCTATCGCGAGTCCCGGGTCGAAACCGGACTTGCCTTCAGCGCAGCGCCGTCGGGGATCGGGGATCAACCGGTGCACGAAGCCGATGATCAGATGTCGCAGGAGTTCATTCTCAACGGCAAGTCATTCGACAACCGTCTCAACTGGGTAACGGGCCTTTACTACCTGCGCGAAAATATTTACAGCGACATCTACCTGCCGCTGTCGTTCGCGGCCAATCCAGACGGCTTCGACACCGATACTACAAACAAAGGCGGCAATACGAGCTACGCGGCCTATGGCCAGGGCACCTACCATCTGACGGATAAGCTCGGCTTGGTACTCGGGGCACGGGAGTCCTACGAAAGGAAAGACGACACGCTCACCGTATTCGCCAATAAGTTCGACGCCTTTCTTTTGCCGGCAACGCCGCTCGAGCATTCCTGGGATTCGTTCACCTATCGGGCCGGGCTGCAGTACCAGATATCGCCCGATGTGCTCGCCTACACCTCCATTTCAACCGGCTTCAAAAGCGGCGGCTTCAACGGCCGTGCGCAAAGTACCGCCTTCATTGCGTTCAATCCTGAGCGCGCCACGACCTACGAGGCGGGTGTGAAGTCGGAACTTCTCGACCACCGGCTGCGGCTGAACGCGGCGGCGTATCTTACGAACTACGACGATATACAGACGACACTGAACGTCAATGATCCGGTGACTGGCGTCGTGACCAACGTGGTCGCGAATCCGGCCGACGCGCGCATCAAAGGCCTCGAGCTCGATTCATCGTTTCTCATTACCGACTATCTGCGCCTCGACGTGGGCGCGACGAGCACTACCGATCACTACACCAAAATCGTAAACGGCGCGCAGGTGTCCCTCTCCGACCACCTGCCGCAGGTGCCTTCCTGGACTGCAAACGTAGGTCTGCAGCTTGATCTTCCCGCGCCGACCCCAGTCGCGGCCGACGGCCTCTTCACGGCACGCATTGACGAATCGCATAAGGCAAGCTACTACGATGGCTCGCCCAACACGCAATTCAATTTCGAGCCGCGGGTTGACGTCGTCAATGCGCGCCTGTCCTATGGGCCAAGGAGCGAAAGGTGGACGGTCGCCGCGTACGCGAGGAACCTTCTCAATCACGGCTATCTTGCCTATCACGAAGATCTGTTCGCCTTTTTGTATTCGATCGGCACGCCGGCGCCGCCGCGCGAGGTTGGAGGCGAGATCTATTACCGCTGGTAGGCGTCCCCGTTACGATCGCGCCGTGAAGCCGGCACCAGCGGGTGGGCCCCACAGGAGTACGCACGATGGGTAAATCCGCGATCTGCGTGACGGGACTCGTGCGGGGGGAAGAGCTCGGCGTCACCTTGCCGCACGAGCACCTGCTGATCGAATTTTCATGCCGCTACAGTCCTGCGGCCGATGAAGCCGAGCTTGGGCCGCAACCCAGGCTCGCCGATCGCTGGAAACTCTTGCGGCAACCGGCGGGCTACCGCGTCAATCTCATCGGCACGAGCATCGATTCAGCGGTCGAGGAGTGCAGCCATTTCATCGCCGCCGGCGGGCGCACGATCGTGGATCTGACGCCCCGCGGCGCCGGGGATGATCCGGTGGGGCTGCGGCGCATTGCCGAGATGACAGGACTCAATGTCATCGCCTCGACCGGGTACTACATCGACGCGGCATTGCCTGAATGGGTGCGCACGGCAAGCGTTACGCAACTTGCTGATCGCCTGGTGAGTGATGTGCAAACCGGCGGCAGCGAGGGTGTGCGGCGCGGCGCGATCGGAGAGATCGCGGTCGAAGGACCGACCGAACTCGAGCTGCGCTGCGTGCGCGCGGCAGGCCAGGCGCAGGCCCGCACCGGCGCACCGGTCTTTCTGCACGTGATGTCGGGCATCCTCCCCGCCTACCGTGATTCCACCGCGGAGGTGATCGAGCTGTATCGGCGCGAAGGCGGTGATCTGCGGCGGTTGGTTCTTTGCCATCAGGACGGATCAGGTGATGATCCCAATTATCAGGCGGCGCTGCTCGAGCGCGGCATCTGGCTCGAATACGACACCTTCGGCTCCGAGGGCGTCTTTGCCTTTGGTGAGATCTATATTCAGCTGCCGACCGATTCGCAGCGCATCGGGGAACTCGCCGCGCTCATCAAGGCTGGCTTCCAGTCGCAGCTTCTCATCTCCCAGGACGTCTGCTATCAGACCGGCAAGCGCAGCTGGGGCGGTTGGGGGCTCGCGCATATTCTCGACACCCTCAAACCGCGCTTCGCTGCAGGCGGTATCGCCACTTCCGTATTTGACTCGCTGATGCGCGACAATCCGCGTGCGCTCTTCGCCTTCGCGTGAGCACAGCGCACGCAGCGCAGCGCAGCGGCTGCCCATTTGAATTCTGATACGCGCACCGCAGGCGCCGACGCGCCGCAAGCACTCGCGGCTGTACTTGCAAGCGCAGCATTCGTGGCCCTTGCACTGTATCTCGCACCCGCTCTGGTCACGCTCTTCATCGCGCGTCTTGGTTTCTCCGCCGCGGCGCCCGGCTACGTCATCGCTGCTGAAATGGCCGGCATGGGCATCGCCACCTTCCCGGCTTTATGGTGGTTGCGACGTATCCCGTGGGGTCGTCTCGCCGCTTTGATGCTGCTCGTGATTGCCGCAGGCGATGGATTGTCAATCCTGATGACAACACCACTGACACTCGGCGCGACACGTTTTGTCACCGGCGCCGCGGAAGGCACGGTGTCAATCATCTGCATGTCGGCGCTGCGCCTTACCCGCGACCCCAACCGCAGCTTTGGCCTGTGGCTCTTCGCCCAGCTGCTAGCCGGGGCGCTGGCACTGCTTGGCTTGCCGACGCTGATCACGGCGTACGGCATCGCCGGTTTCTACGCAGCCCTTGCGCTCCTCGCACTTGCTCTCGCCGGCATCGGACTACGCATCCCCAGCGGCCATGTGCGCGCCCCTGCGCGCGAATCATCGCCAGCAACGGTTTCGCGATGGTCGCTGGTGGGGATAGCCGGTCTGGTTTCCGTACTGGCGTTTTACGTGAGTTTCAGCGCTATTTGGACCTTCGCCGGACAAATGGCAGCGCCCGGCGCCGTTTCACAGGCAAGCATCGCCCGTGCGTTGTCGCTGGCGCCGCTCGGCGGAATGGCAGGCGCTGCGCTTGCAAGCGCCATCGGCACGCGCTTTGGCAGTTCGCGGCCGCTCGCCGTAGCCACCTCAATTCTTGCCCTCGCTATCATGATGCTCGGGCGCCGGCCTGAATGGCTCGTCTATGCGGCGGCATGTTTTGCCGTGCTCTTTGGCTGGACACTTGCGGTGCCGTTCTTACTGGGCGGAATCGCCAGTGTTGATCGCAGCGGTCGCCTCACCGCCGCCGTCAACATCGTCATCGGCAGCGGGCTTGCCGCAGGCCCGGCGCTCGCGGCTCTCATCGTCGGGAACTCCGGACGCTATGGCGGCGTGGTCGCAGTCGCATTCGCACTCGCGGCGCTAAGCTTCCTGCTTGCATTGCCGATGCTGCGCACGGATGCGCGCACAGTCGCGCAGTGACAGCCGCTTACCCGAATGACATTTGAGGAGCGATGGGAACCGCTCCTCAAATCATCCGCGGCTTTCGAGCGTATGCGTGGTTACGGCCAAGACTCGCGCCACGGTTCCTGCACCGACATTCACGTAGACATGAGCGGAGGTGCTGTCCATATAGATGCAGTCGCCGGCCTCCAGGCGTGTCGGACGATAGTCCTCGGTGTGCACTTCGATGGATCCCGATAGGACGTACGCGAATTCCTCGCCCTCGTGCGCAATCAGCCCACCGGCCTCTTCAAGTGTGCGGGCGCTGATCTCCATGATGCCGACGTTCATTTTCTTGCTGGCAAGATCGCCGCAGAGCATCTCAAAGTCGTAACGCTCGGTGGCCTCCTGCGGACCCTCGCCCTTGCGGGTCACGGCACGCCGGCCTGTGCGCACGTCGGACGTCGTGGCTGTGAAAAGTTCGTTCAACTCAAGCCCGAGGCCAAAGGCGAGCTTCGTGAGCTGCACGTAACTCAAAGTGGCGAGATTATTTTGCA
>DATCBZ010000048.1:0-5720 GCA_036511555.1 Steroidobacteraceae bacterium | reverse complement strand
AACGAATCGCAGCACGCTCAGGAGCCATTCTTGCGTGGGAGATCGAGCGTGTATGACGCGAGCCTTTGCAGCACAACGAGCCGTCGGTTCAAGCCCTCGTCATGAGTACGCTCTTGGCTCACCTTGCGGATGAGACGGCAGACGCGCTTACCGCTTCGCATGAGGATCACACCTTGAGTGCCAGCATGAACTCCCGCACAACTCACGTTGATCGCTTCATCGAGCAACTCGGACGGCTGGTAGAAAGCGAAGGTCTTTCTCGAACGGCCGGGCGCATGATGGGCCTCTTGATTTTCTCTAGAGCCCCCTGGGGTATTGATGACATCTGCACCCGCCTAAAGGTGAGCCGGGCAAGCGTCAGTAGCAATAGTCGCCTGCTGCACTCACTGGCCATTGCGCAGTGGGTTACCGGGCCACGCAGCCGGCGCGATTATCTGCAGATCAGAGGCGATTCGTGCATCAGCCTCCTCACCCTTGGCATTCAGCGTATGCAGTCCATGAGGCTTGCGATCCGCGAGATGAGACGCGCCGATGGGCGGTCTGCGGTGCGCCGCCATGCGCACGCGCCTTGAGCGCATGGAACGCCTCTATGGCACCGCTATCGCGCAAGTGCAGGGCGTTCTGGGAAGTTGGCGCGAAGACCTCTACAAAACCCCACGCGTTGGGCTTAGCGCGAGCTGCCGCCGTCGGTGCACCGTGCTGGCCGGCGAGCTCGGTGGCGACACGCCAAGGCGCGTGGCGAGAGCGATTGATCTCGAGGTACCCATGCCACTGCACCGCACTTCGCAGACCAAAAAAGCCAGTAGCGCTTTTCCTGACTTCTTTTTGCCGTACGAGTCCTGCGACTCAGGCGCGACATACACGCGCTGCTCAGACAAGCTGAACAGCTGTTCGGATTTTATGCGCCGAATTGGTATCGAATTGAAAAACCCGATGCGACCTGCGCCGATGGGTCCATGTGAAAATTCGCGCGGGCCAGATACCCCAGCCTCTTGTAGCACGTGTGCCACGAAACTCAAGGCACGTGCGGCAGGTCAAACTCCATGAGCGGCACCGCATTTGGCGCGCCGGGCATCGCGCCGACTTGGTGCTCGAGCGACAAGGATTTTGTCACGACTGCGCTTGGCGCCTCGCGCGTGTGGGCGAGCATCGGTCACGGGATTGTCAACGAGGTTTATTGGCCGTCGACCGGCCAGCCTCAGGTGCGCGACCTGGGGTTTTATCTGGTCAGTGCGAAAGGCTGGATTGACCTTAAACGCGTGCGACGGTACCGACTCACGACGCCGGGTCCATATCTGCCGGCTCCTACGATCACGCATTATGGAGACGACTATCAGCTTGATCTTGAAATACTGCCCGATCCGCGACGCGATGTGCTGTTGGTGCGCTTCAAGTTCGAGGGCCCGCACCGGCTCGTCGTCATACTTGCGCCACATCTGTGCAGCTCCGGACTGAACAATTGTGCATGGATCGAGGAGGGCGTCGGCTACGCGAGGCGCAATAACGCCGCCTTGTGCATGGCGGCCCACCCGTCGCTTGCGAATTTAAGCTGCGGTTTTGTCGGTGCCTCGGACGGCTGGCAGGACCTGCGCCAGCACGGCGCGCTGACCTACGCATTCACTGACGCCGCCAATGGCACCGTGGCACTCACCGGCGAAGCGCCGGGAGCACAAGGCGTGCTCGCCGTGGGTTTTGCGCAGAGCACGCGTGGCGCGCGTACTCTGGTGCGTACTGCCCTCGCCGACAGCTTCGACAGCATTCGAGGAAGTTTCTTGCAAGAGTGGCACGCTTGGGGCGCGCTGCTGCAATTGCCACGTCCCAACGACATCTTGGGTGACGCTGCGGTGTTCTCCGCGACCGTGCTGAAGATTCACGAGGACCGCAGCTATCCCGGAGCGGTCGTGGCGAGCCTCAGCATACCTTGGGGCAGCAGCACCGATACGTTGGGGGGCTACCACTTGGTATGGCCACGCGATGCCACGCTCACGGCCTTCGCTCTTCTGGCGGCGGATCAACGCGCGGATGCGCGCCACATTCTCGGTCATTTGGCGGCCACGCAGATGCCGGATGGGCGCTGGCCGCAGAATTATTTTCCGAGCGGTGAGCCCTTCTGGATGGGTACCCAGCTCGATGAGGCCGCGTTTCCCGTGTTGTTGGCGGCGAAGCTGCGCGAGTTGGGCGAGGAGGAATTGCCCGGCACCACGCAGATGGTCCGGGGCGCTATCGGCTTCATCGCGCGCACAGGACCTTCGAGCGAACAAGATCGCTGGGAAGAAAACCCGGGCGTCAGTCCGTTCACGCTCGCTGTCGCAGTGAGCGCGCTCATCGCCGCCGCGCCGTGGTTGAACGCCTCGGAGCGCGCCTATGCCGAGTCGCTTGCGGACGATTGGAACGAGCGGCTCGAGGCTTGGTGCTACGTCGCACACACGGCACTCGCGCGCAATCTGGGCGTCGCGGGCTACTACGTGCGCATTGCTGATGCCCGCAAGCCGGGTGATCTTACCGAGCGCGTGCAGCTTCGTAACCGCGACGGCGAGCTGATCAGGGCCTCAGCGCTCGTCAGCCTCGATTTCTCGTACCTCGTGCGGCTCGGGCTTCGCGATGCGCGTGATCCTCGTGTCACGGACACCGTCAAAGTCGTCGATGCGGTGCTGCGTGTGCAGACGCCTTCCGGTGCGCTCTATCACCGCTATAACGACGATGGCTACGGGGAACATGCTGACGGGCGTCCGTTCGACGGCAGTGGTATCGGCCGTGCCTGGCCGCTCCTGGTCGGCGAGCGTGGACACCTGGCGCTGCAGGCGGGGGAGGAATCGATTTCGTATCTGCAAACCATGCGCAATTGCGCAAGCCCCGGCGGTCTGCTGCCCGAACAGGTCTGGGACACGGCTCCCATTCCTTCACGGGAACTGACTCCGGGTCGGCCATCCGGGAGCGCGATGCCGCTCGTTTGGGCGCACGCCGAATTCCTGAAGCTTTTGATTGCGCGGGAGAGCGGCCGCCCGGCTGAGCTACTGCAAGCGGTGGAGCAGCGTTATCGCGGACCTGCACCGCATCGCGCCAAGACTTGGCACTGGCGCGACGAAGTGCCAATCGAACAGCTTGAAAGAGGGCGCCACCTGCGCATCGAGGACCGCGAAGCGTTTACTCTGCACATGGGCTTTGACGGCTGGCAGCACATTCAGGAGCGCGCGGCAGCGGCGGAAGCCTTCGGGATGTGGTCGGTGGTTCTCGACGCAAGCGAACTTGCCGGCTACGCTCAGCTCGACTTTACGCGTCGCTATGGGACCTCGTGGGAGAACATAGACCATATCGTGAGTCTCAAACATGCTCAGGTCGCACACGCTCTCGCACACACCACCTGAGGCGCACGCGCCCTTCCCCTGCGCGAAACGGTTTAGGTTGCCCCGCACCACCCCGAGTTTGCGCCGGGCGGCGCCTGAGGATCGTTCCGGAGAATGGGCTAGGAATTTGACGCCACTGCAATTGCGCCCATTTCCCCGGCCGCGGATACGGTCCGCGTTGCTGCCGTCGGCGGCGCGACGATCAGGATGTGGTGGCCGTCGGGATCCTGCAGTGCGTACGGCTTCTGCGTGTCCGCACCTGCATAATCTGTCGCGGACGCCTCGAACACCAGACGCGTCGCGGCAACATCATTGCTTCGCGGCGTACTACGGTGTTGATGTTTGATACCTCGATAGCAAAGCAATTCAACATGCGGCGATGGCTGCATCGGCCTGAGTGCCGTGACTTCCACGTGCGGCTGTCGCACCGAATCCAGCCGCTCTTGCTCAATACCGGTATTGACGTGATGGGCCGCGACCTTCAATCCGAGCTTCTCATAAAAATGGACACTGCGGGCGCTATCCGACACGCTGATGGCCGAGTGGTCGATACCGAGATAGAGATTGGCGCCGGCAACGGCGCGCCAGCGCGGCGGCACGTTGTGGCTCTCAAAGGCGAGGAGTTCCAGAGGATGACCGTCCGGGTCACGGAACTTGAAGGCGCTGACCCCGCCTGAACTTGCCGGAAGATGCTGCGGGCCATCGTTCGTGATGCTTGACCATCCTGCTAGGGTCGATAACCGTTGGAAGGCTTCCTCGATATTCGTCACAACAATTGCAAAGTGCTGGAACACAAGGTCAAACGATGAGCAGCCGGAGGGATACGGCCGACCGGGCTTCTCAAACTGCAGAAGCTCAATAACTTCATTTCCCAGCGCAAGCGTCACGCTGGCGGCTGCAACTCCTGTCGCCGTCAGGCTTTCGAACTCGGACCCGCAGCGCTGCTCAAATGCGAGCCGTCGGCAGTCAAAGGCGCGCTCATAGAATGAGGCGAGTTGAGATGCGTTCGCCGTGGTCAAGCCAAAACGCAAGAGCCTGCGAATTTGTGGCCGCGCGAAAATTGTTACGGCCATCCCGCGCCACGGCGGTTGAGGAATATCGCATACAGGGTATGCGAACCGCCGATGAAGAGACGGTTCTTAAACGGGCCACCGAAAGTCAGATTTGAGACTCGATGCGGTACGAGTACCTTCCCGAGCAGCTGCCCATTGGGATCGATGCAATGTACGCCATCGGCGGCACTCGCCCACAGGTTGCCATCCTCATCAACGCACAGGCCATCCGCATACCCCGGTTCGATCTTGTGAAAGACCTCGCCGCCCTGCAGCGTTCCGTCCGGGCGCACGTCAAAGGCGCGGATGTACTGTTTGGGAGTGTCGCTCGTTTGATCGCCGGATTCGGCGACATAAAGTCGCGTCTCATCCGGCGAGAAGGCAAGCCCGTTGGGACCGTCGAAGTCATCTGCCGCGACACTGATAGAGCCGCCTTCCGGATCGAAGCGGTAGAGCGCGGGCGGTTGCTCCGATACTTGGCGCCCGCCTTCGTAGTCGTTTTGAATCCCATACAGCGGATCCGTGAACCACACCGAACCATCAGACTTTACCGCGACGTCGTTCGGAGAGTTGAGCCGCCGACCCGCGTGACGATCGACCAGGCGGGTAGTGTGCCCGTCAAGCTCGGTGCGGAACAGGCAGCGCTCGCGGTGTGAGCAGGAAATGAGTCGCCCCTGCCGATCACGCGTCTGGCCGTTGGCGTAGCCCGACGGAGAACGATACACCGAGATGACATTTCCCTCGAGCCAACGCATGGTCCGGTCGCGCGGCAGATCCTGGAATAGGAGACATTGCGCATCGCCCATCCACACGAGGCCCTCGATCCAGCGAAAGCCCGTGGCAAGCGCTTCGAGCGGCGCATTGCTCAGAATGTAATGCCCGAACACTGAAGCGCGCACATCAAACGAGTCCATGCACGTCTACCTAGGCGGTACTGCTGACGCAGCAGCATCATCGAGCTGCACGAGCATCAGAACCGCAGGATCCTTCCCAATCGTACCGGAGCGGTGGCCGCGCTTGCCTTGCACATCGCGACAATTTTGATCGGCGCCGAAAGAGATCTCGCCGGTTCCCATTTCGGCGCGCGTGCCATCCATCGACTCCACGAACCATCGTCCCGATAGTGGGATGATCCACTGCGGCTTAGGATTTTCGTGCCAGGCGCCTGCCCAGCCGACGGGCAGCACGGTGACCAGAACGCTCATCGCACCGTGCATTCGATCACTCTGCCACTGCGGTGTCGCTCCCGGCTGAATCGACTTCAGCTCGAAATGAGTCATCGCGCGGGACTGCTGATGGCTGATGCCGTTAGCGTCCGTCCATA
>DATCBZ010000047.1:0-2006 GCA_036511555.1 Steroidobacteraceae bacterium | reverse complement strand
CTCATTGGCACGGTGCTGCTTGTCGGTGCGCTGACCTTCGTGCCCGCTCTTGCGTTGGGCCCGGTTGTCGAGCATTTGATGCTGTGGGCTCATTGAGAAGAGTCGCAGGCCGCAATCCATGACGTGTCAGAAGTTATCCATGTTTGACCGCACGCTCCTCAAACCGGCGCTGCTCGATGCGTTTCGAAAACTCGATCCGCGCGTTCAATGGCGCAACCCCGTGATGTTCGTTGTCCACGTCGGCGCCGTTTTAACGACCGTGCTGTGGATTCAGGCCGCCGCCGGTCGCGGCGAGGCACCCGGCTGGTTCATCTTGAATGTTACCGTATGGCTTTGGTTCACACTGCTGTTCGCAAACCTGGCGGAGGCGCTGGCGGAGGGCAGGGGTAAAGCTCAGGCGGCGGCACTGCGCGGACTCAAACAAAGCGTATCGGCGCGGAAACTTCTCGATAAGACTGATCGGGCGCGGCATACGCGCGTGTCGGCGACGGAGCTGCGCCGCGGCGATTTCGTGCTGGTCGAAGCGGGCGACTATGTACCTGCCGACGGTGAAGTCCGCGAGGGCGCTGCATCGGTTGATGAGAGTGCGATTACGGGCGAATCTGCGCCCGTCATTCGCGAATCCGGCGGCGATTTCTCAGCGGTGACCGGCGGCACGCGCGTGCTTTCGGACTGGATCGTGGTCGCCGTTACGGCGAATCCAGGGGAGACGTTCATCGATCGAATGATTGCGATGGTCGAAAGCGCCAAGCGCCAGAAGACGCCGAATGAGATTGCACTCACGATCCTGCTGGTGGCGCTGACGCTTGTCTTTCTGTTTGCAACCGCGACGCTGCTGCCGTATTCACTATATAGCGTTGAAACAACGAAGCTTGGCACAGCGGTCAGTATTACGGCGCTGATTGCACTCCTCGTCTGCCTCATTCCCACAACCATCGGCGCGTTGCTCTCGGCCATCGGTATCGCCGGCATGAGTCGCATGATGCAGGCGAATGTGATTGCCACTTCCGGACGCGCGGTCGAGGCCGCGGGTGATGTCGACGTGCTGCTGCTCGATAAGACCGGCACAATCACGCTCGGTAACCGTCAGGCGTCCGCGTTTCTGGCAGCGCCCGGAGTTACGGAGGAGGAACTCGCGGACGCCTCGCAGCTCGCCTCATTGGCGGATGAGACTCCCGAGGGACGCAGTATCGTCGTGCTCGCGAAGCAGCGTTTCAAATTGCGCGAGCGGGACCTGCAGGCGCTGGCGGGGAGCTTCGTAGCATTTTCGGCGCACACGCGCATGAGTGGCGTGAACATCGGCGAGCGCCAAATCCGTAAAGGCGCTGCGGATGCGATTCAAAAACAGGTCGAAGGTCTGGGCGAGGTGTTTCCCAAGGCCATACTGACAACGGTGCAGGAAGTGGCACGCCGCGGCAGCACGCCGCTCCTCGTAAGCGACGGCAAACGAGTGCTCGGCGTCATTGAGCTCAAGGACATCGTCAAAGGCGGTATCAAAGAGCGCTTCGGCGAATTGCGCCGTATGGGCATCAAAACCATCATGATCACGGGCGACAATCCGCTGACGGCCGCCGCTATCGCGGCCGAGGCGGGCGTCGATGACTTCCTGGCGGAGGCAACCCCGGAGGCAAAATTGCGTCTGATCCGCGCGCATCAAGGCGAGGGCAGGCTTGTCGCGATGACTGGAGACGGTACCAACGATGCGCCGGCACTCGCGCAGGCGGACGTGGCAGTTGCCATGAACACCGGTACGCAGGCAGCCAAGGAAGCCGGCAACATGGTGGACCTGGACTCGAACCCCACCAAGCTGATCGAGGTCGTCGAGACCGGCAAGCAGATGCTGATGACGCGCGGTTCGCTCACGACTTTCAGCATCGCCAATGACGTCGCGAAGTACTTTGCGATCATCCCCGCGGCATTCGCCTCAACCTATCCGCAGCTCAATGCCCTGAACGTGATGCGGCTCGCAAGCCCGTTCTCGGCGATTTTGTCCGCTGTGATCTTCA
>DATCBZ010000046.1:0-3458 GCA_036511555.1 Steroidobacteraceae bacterium | reverse complement strand
GATGGTTATACGCTCGATAGCGCCTATTTGACGCGCCCCGGCGCCGATGAGATTCAGCTCGACCTCATTTACGACTACCGCAAGAATCTGCAGAAGTATCCCGTATTCCAGGAGTACTTCCGCAGCCCCCGGCCGCCGCTTCTCGCCGTGTGGGGCAAAAATGATCCAGCCTTCATTCCCGCGGGAGCCGCGGCTTACCGGCGCGACATCGCCGATGCGGAAGTACATCTGCTCGATGCCGGGTACTTCGTGCTCGAAACGCATTCGGCGGAGATCGCGCGGTTGATGCGTGACTTTCTGCACCGCAAACTCACGCCGGACTGACCCTTGCTGTGCCGGCTTCGCACCAAACCTCGCCGCAGCGTCCGGTCTATTTCCGACTGCGCTGCAACTTCACGATTCCATACCAGCGCCACTTGCCGGGATTGCTGCAATTGGGCGCGGGAAACAGCGCAAACAGACGCAGTAGCCATGGCAGGCGTCGAAATCGCGCCGCAGCGTGCAGAACCGACTCAACTTTCGCAATCCTCCATCCTAACGCTGCAAAAAAGCCGACGCCGTTTGATGGCGCGAATTTCATCGGCGCGTTGGTCAGGTATTTGCCGAAACTTTTGCGTATGGCCTGCAGAAGTGCAGGCGAAGCCAAGTCAAAGATCCACCAATGAATACCGACTTCGGCAATGAGAGCGGCCGACAGCGCACGCACCTGGTCCTCATCCAGATAGGTAAGGAGGCCTTCCGTGATAACCAGTGTCTTTGCTGTCGTCCCGAGCGCTTCGCGCAGCGCCAGCGTGCGCGCGCGCGGGTCGGAAAGATCCGCTTTTATTCTGCTCAGCTGACAACGCGGCTGCGCTTGAGCGAGCAGCTGCTCCTTCTCCGTCGTCAAAGTCGGCAGATCAATCTCAACCCAGCGCAGTGTTGCGGGCAGATCAAGGCGGTACGGACGGGTATCCAGGCCCGCCGCGAGATTCAATATGCAGTCTGCACCGGCGGCGATCGCCGCTTGCACATGATCATCAATGAGCTTCGTGCGGGCGATCATGGGCCAGCCGTTGCGTGACTGGCGCGGCATGAGTGCAGCGATGGCCTCGCCGCGCTCGCCGGCCAACACCCGCGCGTAGCAGTCGTGGAACAGTGCATCCGGCCGCGCGGATTCCCAGGCGCGGTATACCGCGATCCACTTAGCGGTGTCGGAGACGTTGGCGACAGGCGAATCGACCAATTTGCCCCCCGCTCAGCCTTGCTGTCGCGAATCGAGGTTATGAACCACGGTAGAGCCTACGTGACATTTATTTGAACCGTAGCGCTTTAAACCCCGGCGTGCAATTACGGTTGGCACTGACTTGCTGTACGCACGTCCGCAATGGAACAATTTAACACGCAGAGCGTCTAAGCTTAGGTTCGACCGGCGAAGGAACGCGGATTCGATTTATGACGCGATGCAGACGATTTTGCGGCATGGCCCTTGTTCTCGTGCTGGCGGCCTCGCTGTCGGCGTGCGCGACGTACCGTAAATGCGGGCTCAGTGGTTGCCCGGGGGATGCCACTATCACCGCAGCCGTAGAGGCACAGATCCGACTGCACCCGGCACTCGAAGCACCGAACTCGATTCACGTACAGACACTTGATCACATCGTGTACCTCAGCGGGCAGGTCGAAACGGAATTGCAGCGTTCATTGGCTGAATCGCTCGCGCACGAAGTCAAGGGCGTAACTCGGGTCGCGAACTCAATCAACTTCAGCTACCAGGGCAAATAACTGCTCGATGCGGAATACGCAGCTCACGATTTGAGTCGTTATTCTCCTCTCGCACCGTCACCAGTCGCATCGGCGCGATCAGCATCTCCTCACACTCGTGAGCTCGACTCGCGGTGGGAATTCGAACTCCCAATGCAATTCCCGTGCCTTTATCTGACGCTCTGTTGATTTCACTTAAACGCGGTTGCGCACTTGCGTCGTTCCGTGCTGTCATTTCAAGCATCACCGCCAACCGAACCGGTCCGATCATGGAAGCGCGAAAGCTTAAGACCTTACAGCCTCCGCCGTTCCAGCTGTCGCTGCGCATCCGGCATCCTTCGATGGATCCAGCTGTCTTGTCGCGAGAACTGGCACTCGAAGCTGAGCACTCATTCCGGGCCGGTGAACCACGCCATTCGCGCAGTGGACTGGCGCCCACGGCGGTACACGCCGATACCTATTGGCTCGCCACTCTGGATCCCACGTCGTGGTTTGCCGATATCTCCTTCAGCGCGCGTCCGGGATTGACGATCGCACAGCGGCATATGCCCGACACAGTCGCTCAGAGCCTCGGCTGGGCATTGGGTTCGAGCGCCAGCCGCTTTCTAAATACGCACGCCGCACTGCTGCATCGGATCCATGCGGAAGGCGGTCAGGTGAATCTGCTGGTGGCACTTTCGGCCGCCGCCGTCGGCAGCTTTAGCCTCGCGCCTGAGGCCGGTCGGATATTTGCCGACCTCGCAATAACGGTTGAGTTCGAATTCACAATCGACTGAGTGCAGTGCGAGCCCGTCAAAGAACAAGCCGAAGCTGCATTTCCGCAAGCTAGATGGCTGCTGCGTGCGCCGCACGCTTTCGCATTTGAAACTGGGCGCACCAGTACGGGCGTAAAATTGAAACGTCCTTCGCTATCGCCTCACCCTACAATGGCGAGCAGGGCCTCGATCCAAAAAAATTTCCACACCGCTTGAGAATCGCAACCGCCGGTACCTGCGCTGCCGGCATTTGCAAACAAGGCGCTGTATTCTGCGAGCATGCTGTCTGTTCAATTACAAACCGCGGGACCGCTGATGACGGAGCACAAACGGGATGTAGGCCTTGTACGCGCCGTCGGCCCGTGGGGCCTTGCAGCGAGCATCGTCAATATCACCATCGGAGCGAGCATCTTCGTGGTGCCGGCGGCGCTCGCGGCCAGCATCGGCCCCTATGCGCCACTTGCATTTGTCTTCTGGGCAGTCGCCATCGGTTCGTGCGCCATCTGCTTTGCTGAGGGCGGCAGCCGCATCCCAACGAGTGGCGGGATCTACGGTTACATCGAAGCGGCTTTCGGTCCGCTTGCCGGATACATCGCCGGCACCATGCTCTGGCTTGGCGATGCTCTGGCTTGCGGCGGCATCAGCGCAGCGCTTGCAGACATTATCGCAAGCCTCGTGGCAGCCCCCGTGCGTGCGACGGCACACGCAGCCGTCATCATTGGCGTCATCGGCAGCATCGCTCTGGTCAATATACGCGGCGTTGCGCACGGCACCCGCCTCGTCAATGCGGCAACCCTGGTGAAGCTCGTTCCGCTGGCAGTCTTCGTCGTCGCAGGCGCAGGTGCAATCCACGGTACGAATTACCTGCCAACAGTGAAGCCCAACACTGGCGATGTCGGCCGCGCTCTGATTCTTGCGCTCTTTGCATTTACCGGAATGGAGGTTTCGCTCAGTGCGAGTGGTGAG
>DATCBZ010000045.1:0-2401 GCA_036511555.1 Steroidobacteraceae bacterium | reverse complement strand
CGATGCCGCTTTGAGCTCGGTGAATTCGCTCGCGCGCGAGGCGCGCTGCACCCCGGCCGCCTCTAAGGCCTCGACCACGGCGCGCACGCCTTGCCTGGCATCGGCGACCAGCGCGACGTCGGCACGCCGGCGCGCAAATTCACGCGGATCGATGTCAATGCGCACAATCTTGATTCCCGGCGGAAAACTTCGCCAGCGCAGGTAGGCAAGCTCCATGCGCGTGCCAATGGCGATCACGACATCGCTCTTCAACCACACCTTATGGGCGGCGGCAAAACCGAAGCCGAGCGGCAGCTCTTCGCTCACCACCCCGCGGCCGCTGCGATGCGATGTCACCGGGGCCTGGATGAGCTGCGCAAGACGCAGGACCTCCGGTCCCGCGGCCAGCGCACCGGCGCCTAACATGATGATGGGATTGCGCGCCGCCCCAATAGTCTTAGCGGCCGCCGCAACGATCTTGGGGTCAGGCAGCGCCGGCGTGGCTGCAGCCGGCGCCACATCAAAATCAACCGGCGCCCGGGTGCTCAGAGTATCCCAGGGACACTCAAGCGCCACGGGTCGAATGCGGCCGCCGCGCAGCTGCTCCATCGCGGTCGCCATGAGGCGCGGCACCTCGCTTGCGTGATCAATACGCTCCGACCATTTGGTAAGACCACGCAGAAGTGCGAGCTGATCGGGCAGCTCATGCAAAATGCCGTGGCCGCGGCCGATGCTCGCCGCAGGAATCTCGCTCGTCAGGCACAGAACCGGCGCATTGGCGGAATACGCCGTACACAGCGCCGCCGTCGTATTGAGCACACCGGGCCCGGGGACACAGGTGTACGCGCCGATCTTGCCGGTGGATTTGGCATAGCCGAACGCCATGTAGGCCGCGCCCTGTTCGTGCCGTGCGCCAACGAACCGGATCTCAGCGCGGCGCTCGTACAAAGCATCAAACAAATGGTAGGTGTGAACGCCAGGGATGCCAAAAAGGGTGTCGATGCCGTTCCTGATGAGACATTCGACGATGGCTTGCCCGGCGGTAACTACCTTCTGCATCCCCGGATCTCATGCCGTCGTTCTCGCTGATTCTATCCCTGCCTCACGAACGCGATAGGCGTCGTTCGGCGGAATCAGCGAGTACGGCAACTTGTTCGCGCAGAGGGCGGTCCGACACCTGGACCCGATCGCGCCACGACTCATCCGCCACCTCAGCGTCACCCGTTTCGCGACCGCGCGCTGCTGCGCGTAGTGATTGCACACCGACTGAATCGTATCGGCGCCGATTCTGTCAAAGTACTCCGCGGCGCCAGCTGTGAGGTGGCACAGATCAAAGCCCGTGAGCCCTTTGCGCCTCAAATCCGCGCGGGCCGCAGCCTTGTACCTCGTCTCATTACAGTCGTTGAAGACTGTATTCACTTCATCCGCCGCAGCATTGAGCCAGGCGTAGGCCTCGGAACGAACCCTCAAGCGAAGAGTGCGCATGAACAAGAGCGGCATCAGAGTATTATCACTCTTCACTGGCGTTCTCGCTCCACTCTCGTTGCGCAATTCACTGATGGATCGAAGCGTCCTTGTTTCTTCGTTGCAATTATACGCTACGCACGCGGCGGCGGCGGCGGCGCGAACTTCCCGGCGTCGCCGCTCGTGCCCTCGTCCATGCGGGCGCGCGACAATGTGCTCGAGTTCAAGAACGGTAGCCTCGGCACCCTGGGGGCCGAACAGCTCAAGTGGGTGGCAGCGGCCCTGAGAGGACGGGTGCAGCAGCCGCTATGCCTCGCCGCCGCAACCTCATGGGCTTTGCCTGCGGCGCCGGGTGGGGCGCAGATCGTCATCAAGAGCTTTATGTTTACGCCTATGGAGTTCACGGTCAAAGCCGGCGCGACCGTCACGTGGTCGAACCTGGAGGACGAGCCGCACAGTCTCGTGAGCGACACGGGCCTGTTCCGTTCCGGTGCGCTCGACACACGCGAGACGTTCTCGTCCAAATTCGACAAAGCCGGGCACGTACCACTTTATCTGTTCGCCGCATCCTCGAATGAGCGGAACGATCGTGGGCGAATAGCTGCGCGGCGGGATTTAAAGGGATGCCCGCAACGCCCGGTGCTCGAACGCGGCGCGTTTTAGGACAGTCCGATGACCAACGGAGCGTAGGGGTTTACGGTGCGCTGAATACGTCATCACCGAATGGCCGCAGCTCCTTTTCAGCGGCGTACCCCAACGGGGCGACGTCAAAGAACTCCGACACCGAGCGCAACAGCGAATAATGATTGTAAGTCATGCGCGACGTCGTTCCCGGTTTGATGAACGGCGATATCAATACCGCGCCGATGCGGCCACCCCCGGGACCCTGCATCCCAGGCGGACTGCGCGCTCCGGCAAGGCCCTGCTCGGCGCAGCAGGCACTCGAGCCGTCGGGCCC
>DATCBZ010000044.1:0-2218 GCA_036511555.1 Steroidobacteraceae bacterium | reverse complement strand
AGATGCCGGCAGTTCGCCGCTTTAATCAAGATATTGAGAAACTCTCCCGTTTGCGGCCCGATCGGCAGCAAGAATTCATTCACACGGCGGCCAAATTCCGCCTCGCTGAGCTGCTCGGCAAGCTCGCGCTCCGAGGCGATGCGGGAGTCGTATTCGTGCAGCACCTGCCTGACTAAAGAATCCACTGCGGCGTCTCCTTGTCGATGTTTGCTTGCTTAGGGTTCGTGATCATGTTCATGTGGGTGCCGGTGTTCGTCGTGGTCAGCCTCATGCTCATCGGACTGCGTGGCTAATACGATTGCGCGGTACGCATCCGGGGTCATGTGCGGCAACTGCTGCACGAAGGAGACAATGTTCCAGATCTCCGCATCATCATGAGTCTTGCCCCAAGCAGGCATCCCCGTCATCTTGATGCCGTGTTTGATTGTCCAATATGCGATGCGCGGATCAACAACATGTTGCGACAGATTGGGCGGCGCCGGTGTGAGTCCCGCGCGAATCTCACTCACCGTGATCCCCGGCGCAAGATGACAGTCCACACACATGGCATTGTAGTGCTCTGCGCCCTCGCGCACTCCTTGCGGGTCATCAAGCGACGGCACTTGCACGGTTGCCGCCCGCCGTGCCACCGAGCGCTCACGCACGATATTAAGAAATGCGCGCACCGGAGATGAGTGCGGCTGGTCCGCGCCAACATCATAGGCACCGGAGAGAGCGAACAGCACGAGCACTAATATCAGTACCGCGAGGGTCGCCAGCGCCACGAGCAGTTTTTCCAAAGCTTGCGCTCCTTAAAGCCAAATGCGCACGCCGACCGCTATGCGCACTTCATCGGTAGCAGCCGCGCTGAGACTCATGACCTCTGCGCTTGCGGTGCGACGCTTCACCCATACGACACCGGCGTAGGGTGCAAATTCGCGGCGCACTTCGTAGCGCAGCCGTAACCCGACTTCAAGGTCGGAGACGCCGGAGTCCATATCACGTTCAGGACCGGCCCGACCATAGAGATTCAATTCAATTTCCGGCTGCAGCACGAGCCGCTGCGTGGATAAGAGCTCGTACTCCAGTTTGAGGCGCGCCGCCGTGCGCGCAGCCGCGCCCGCGTAGAGCGTAGCTTCCACACTGATGCCCTGCAGGGCAAGCCCTCGTACTCCAAACGCGGCCCAAGCGCGCGTCGGACCAACACCATAGTCCTCGCGCGCGCCGAGCTGCAGGCTCCACCAGCGCGCCACAATGCGATCCCAAAAAAGCTCAGCGCGTGCATCCTCGAGCCTGTCCGCCAAGGCATTGCCCTCACTGCGCAGCCCCGCTTTGTTGGCGTCGCCACCGTACCATCCCTCCCCTTGCCAGGCCGACTCGCTTTGCGGGCCACTGCGCCATTCGAGCTGATCGACCCATAGTTTCGCGAAGCGCGCCGCATCATCCATCTGCATCGTCTGCGCCATGACGTCGGCGCCGACACTAGCGCGGACCAGCGTAAATGACAGCAGGCCGTACAGCGCGCAGCGGACAAACAATCTCACGGCTCACCTAGCGTGGCGTCATGGCGTGTGACGCTTACCTGCCGAAACATTCCCGCCGCCATGTGATACAGGAGAGGGCAGTGGAATGCCCACTGGCCGATGGCGGCCGCCGTCACGCCGTAGCTCACTTTTTGACCCGGGCGCACGACGACCGTGTGTTTGCGTACCTGGAAGGCACCCGCCGGAGACTCGATCTCGCTCCACATGCCATGCAAGTGGATGGGATGCGTCATCATGCTGTCATTCACCAGAACGAGACGCAGGCGCTCGCCATAGGCGAATTGCAGCGGCGCCGCCGCGGAGAACTTTTGACCATCGAATGACCAAATAAACCGCTGCATGTGCCCGGTCAGATGCAGGGTGATTTCCCGTTGCGGCGAGCGCTCATCAAGCGCGCCACCGAGGGTATTTAAGTCAGCGTAGGTCAATACGCGCCGACCATTGTTGCGCAAGCCGACTCCCGGATCATCGAGCCGCGGATCCGGCATCGTGACCCGCATGTCGACTTGCGGATTGCGCGCCTCAGGCGGCGGCGATGCCATGCCGGGCATTGACTCCATCGCCTGCCCCATGCCCATATCCGCCGCCGTCGGTAACGGGCGCGGCGCCATTGACGGCCGGCGCGCGCGTACGCCCGCACGCGGCGCGAGCGTCCCACAGGCGTAGCCCGAACCATCCATCGCCTGCGCAAAGAT
>DATCBZ010000043.1:0-2695 GCA_036511555.1 Steroidobacteraceae bacterium | reverse complement strand
AAAGGTCGCGGCATCTACGCACACCACGCGCACCTGCGCCTCGGCGAGCCTCTGTACACCATCCGGCAATCCGGATGGCTGGCGTGACATGCACTGCACGAAGCGGATCGAGGTAGCGCCGTGGCGCTGCGCCGTGCAGCTGACGAGAAGCTCATCGTCAAGATGCGCCGGGCGCCGATATTGGATGGCAAGATCAATGACCGGAAAGACGATGCCGGGGTCCTGAGCCAAAACGCGCTGCGAGAAGCCGCAGGAGCGCAGCCATTCGGTGCGTGCGCGCTCAAAGAATTTAAGGTAGTTCGCGTGGTACACAACGCCACCCGCATCGGTGTCCTCCCAGTAGACCCGCACAAACCAGGAAAACGCGCTCACGCGCCGTCCTCGAACAAAGGCAGGCTTGGCGCAGGCCGCGTCGGTGGCTTCAATCCCATGTGCAGATAAGCCGTGCGGGTCGCCATACGGCCACGCGCGGTGCGCATCACGTAGCCCTGCTGAATGAGAAACGGCTCAATCACCTCCTCAAGCGTGCCGCGCTCCTCACCGATCGCAGCGGCGATGCTCTCGATTCCAACCGGTCCACCATCGAACTTTTCGATAATCGTTGCAAGCAGTTTGCGGTCGAGCGAGTCGAAGCCCTGCCGGTCGACCTCAAGCATGTCGAGTGCCGCGGTCGCCAGGCGCTCATCGATTCGCCCATCGCCCTTCACTTGCGCGTAATCACGCACGCGGCGCAACAGCCGGTTCGCAATGCGCGGCGTCCCGCGCGCACGCTCGGCGATGCGCTGTGCGCCCGTGACATCAATTGGTGTTTTCAGAATCGCCGCCGAACGCGTGACGATACGCTCGAGCTCCTCGGTTCCGTAGAATTCAAGTCGCTGTACGATGCCAAATCGGTCCCGCAGCGGCGAGGTCAGTAGGCCCGCGCGCGTGGTTGCGCCGACCAGCGTGAAGGGTGGCAGATTGATCTTGATTGAGCGTGCCGCGGGACCCTCGCCAATCATGATGTCGAGTTGGTAGTCCTCCATCGCCGGATACAGCACTTCCTCAACCACGGGCGAGAGGCGGTGAATCTCATCAATAAAGAGCACATCGCGCGGTTGCAGGTTCGTAAGGATCGCAGCCAGATCGCCGGGTCGCTCGAGCACCGGCCCTGCCGTCTGCCGCAGGCTGACGCCAAGCTCGGTCGCAATGATGTTCGCAAGCGTCGTTTTCCCAAGCCCGGGAGGCCCGAATATCAGCACGTGGTCGAGCGCCTCGGCACGCTGCCGCGCGGCGCTTAAGAATATCTCCAACTGCGCCTTTACCGCCGTCTGCCCGACATACTCCTCCAGACGCCGCGGCCGGATGGCATGCTCGACCGCTTCCTCCTCCGGGGTCGCGGCAACGCCGATGACTCGATCTGCTGACATCATGGCCGTAAGTTTGCCCTATTCACGCGCGGCCCCCTGCAGCGCGCGGCGGATTAACTCCTCGGTCGAGTGGCTGCCCGGCTCAACCGCCTTCAGGAGGCGCGCCGCCTCCGCAGGCTTGTAGCCGAGGCCAATAAGCGCGCTCACTGCTTCTGCCTCAGGCGTCGAGCCTGCCAGGCTCGACATGCCCGCCATGCCCGAAAGAGAGTCGATGCGATCGCGCATTTCAATGAACAGTCGCTCCGCGGTCTTGCGCCCAATGCCCGGGACGCGAATGAGCGCTGCGACATCATGGGTTACGACACACTGCGCGAACGCCTCCACGCTGATCCCGGAGAGCAGTGCCAGCGCAATTTTCGGGCCGACTCCGGAAACCTTCAAGAGCGCACGAAACAGGCGCCGTTCATCCGGTGTGCCAAATCCGTACAACACGTGCGCATCCTCGCGCACGACCAGATGCGTCAGCAGACTCACCTCCTGCCCAATGGCAGGCAAATGGAAGAATGTGGACATGGGCGCCTCAAGCTCATAGCCGACACCGCCCACATCTATCATCAGTTGCGGTGGCGCCTTTGCCTGAATGCGGCCGCGCAGCGAGCCAATCATCGTGACAGCTCGAGTAGGCGGCGCGAGTGCGCATGGCACAAAGCAATCGCGAGAGCATCGGCAGCATCCGCGACAACGCGACCCTCAAGGCCAAGGAGCGCGCGGATCATGTGCGCGACCTGGCGCTTTTCGGCCGCGCCGAAGCCGACCACCGCAAGTTTTATGGCGCGCGGTGCGTATTCAAATACCGGCAAGCCATCGGGCACGGCTGCCAGCACCGCGCCACGAGCCTGCCCGAGCTTCAGCGCGCTGTCGGCATTTCTGCTCATGAAGACGCGTTCCACAGCGACTTCCTGCGGCCGGTGCAGCGCCACGAGCTCGCGCACGCCTTCGAAAATGACGCGCACCCGCTGCGCCAGCGTCGCACCGGATGCGCTGATACAGCCGTGCGTGAAATGAACACTGTCCGGACCGTCGCAATCGATCACGCCAAATCCCGTGCGCCGCGAACCCGGATCAAGGCCGAGAATGCGCAGCCTCGCAACCGGTGCGAGGCTGACAGCCGCCCCAGGCGGCTCAAAACTGCGCCACGAACGAGTCGGATATCTCGGCATTTGAGTAGACGTCCTGTACGTCATCGAGTGCACGCAGGGCTTGAATGAGGGCGCGCAGCGTCACGGCTGCGGCACCCGCAAGCGGTACCGACACCGAGGCGTGTTCTATGAAATCGGTGCACTCGG
>DATCBZ010000042.1:0-3746 GCA_036511555.1 Steroidobacteraceae bacterium | reverse complement strand
CGGCTGCTCATCGGGGATGAGTGCGCGTGCGTACTCCAGTGCCCCCGGCGGCAATGGCAGATCCCAGCGCAAAAGTCGCGTCGTCAATCCCAAAGCGGCTGCGAAGCCAAAAAAGGCATCAAGAACGTGCTCGCGCGAGCGCGCAGCAATACGGGCATTCGTGAACAGCCATTGCAGCTCGCGGGCGCGCGCACGATCGAAGCCGAGCTTTATCGGGGCGCGTACCTCACGCGCGATTAGACTTGCACGCAGGGCAAGTTGCATGTGCAAGAGCACATCAAAACTGCGGCCTGCCAGCGCCCGCGTTACCGCCGCCCGGCCCCCGGCGCCGGCCTTCTTGTCGACGATGATAAACTCGACGTCTTCAATGAGCCTCATGAGGCGGGACTCGGTTGCCGCGATGATCCACGTAAAGCGAGTCGCCGGCCACGCCTGCTGCATCGTACGCAGCACCGGCACGACGTGGCAGGTATCGCCGATGGCGGAGAGGCGCAGAATGCACACGGTGCGCGGGACTTCAGCGAGCGGCAACAGCACGGAATTTGTCCAATGAGCGCAGAAGAGTGGCCGCTCGGCTCCGAGGTCAGGCGCCGCGCGTTGACGGGCGGCGCCATGCTATATGACGGCTCCCGCGCGGGCAATTTGACGCCTTCCTGGTTCGACCCGGAATTTTGGTTGTCGCGCGGCGATCTGGAAGGCGTCGCCCATGGCCGCGGCGATGCCCATATGATCCATTCGGGCGGACAGCGCTATGTGCTGCGTCACTACCGCCGCGGTGGCCTGATCGCGCACCTATCTGCTGATCGGTACTGGTGGCGCGGCGCCTCGCAGACACGCCCGTTTGCTGAATGGCAGCTCATTTATCACTTGCGACGCGCGGGACTGCCGGTGCCCTATCCAATTGGCGCGCGCTATCGAAAACACGGTATTACCTACACGGGCGACCTCCTGACCGAGCGGCTCGTTGACACCGAATCGCTGTCGGCGCGCCTCGCACAAGCGGTGGTGCCGATGCTGCATTGGATCGCTATCGGCAACTGCATCCGCCGCTTCCACGATCGCGGTGTGTTTCACGCCGATCTGAACGCGCACAACATCCTTCTCGGTGAGGGCGAGGCGGTCTATCTCATCGATTTTGATCGCGGCCGGCTGCGCAAACCTGGGCTGTGGTGCGATGCGAATCTGGTGCGCTTGCGGCGTTCGCTTGAGAAAATTGCATTCGGATTGCCTGCCGAGCGATTTACCGAAGCGGACTGGCACGGCTTATTGGATGGCTACCGTGTCGTCTCCGGCGGCAGTCTGCTGGTTGCGCCGTAAGCGCGCGGCCCGGTCACATGCGCGCGCGCTTTCGAGTGTTCTACGGTGTAGCCGCTTACCTATTGGTACCCGTCGTCTGCGCCATCATGCTGTGGCGCGGCTATCGCGAGCGCGGCTACTGGCGCAACTTCTCGCAGCGCTTCGGCTTCGGTGCAGCGCTTGATCGCGATAGCATTTGGGTGCACGCGGTGTCGGTCGGGGAAGTGCAGGCGGCCGCCGCGCTGGTGCTCGATCTTTGCACCCGCTATCCGCACATACCGCTCCTGCTGACGACCGCGACGCCCGGCGGCGCACAGCGCGCACAGGCACTGTTCAGCGACAGCGTCGAAGTGCGGTTCGTGCCTTTGGATTTGCCTGGTGCCGCACGGCGCTTCTTTGCTCGCGCGCGGCCGCGGCTCGCGGTCATTTTTGAAACGGAGCTGTGGCCCAATCTCTATCACGAGTGCCAGCGTCGGCGTGTGCCGCTCGTGCTTGCGAGTGCACGAATTTCGCAGCGTTCCGTGCAGCGCTACCGCAAACTCCTGGGGCTTTTCGAAGACACGCTTTCCCAAGGCGTCGTCATTGCGGCCCAGGCCGAGGGCGACGCCGAGGGTTTTCGCGCAATCGGGGCGCCGGCTGCCGCGACGCACATCACCGGTAATTTGAAGTTCGATTTTGCGTTGCCGGCAACGGTCGTCCCGCGCGGCCGACAGTTGCGCGAATACCATGCGGCGCGGCGGCCGGTGTGGGTGGCCGGCAGCACTCACGCCGGCGAGGAGCAGATCCTGATTGATGCGCAGCGGCGCCTGCGCCGCGTGCAACCGGGCGCGCTTCTCGTTCTCGTCCCGCGTCATGCGCCGCGCTTTTCCGAAGTTGCAGGGTGGCTTGCGCGCCAGGGGATTCCGTTTGTCAAAGTATCGCAAAACGTTCCTTGCCGCGCGGAGACCTGGGTGTTGCTCGTCGATGCGCTCGGAGAGTTATTGGATTTTTATGCCGCGGGCGATGTCGCCTTCGTCGGCGGCAGCTTTGTAAAGATCGGCGGCCACAATCTGCTTGAGCCTGCCGCGCTCGGTCTGCCGATCCTGACGGGCCCCTACTATTTCAACAGCAAGACGATTGCAGAGCTACTGATCGCGCGCGCCGCACTCACGGTTGTCAATGATGCAGCGGCGCTTGGCACGCAGCTTGGCGCATGGTTTGCTGACCCGTCAGAACGCGCGCGCGCAGGCGAGCGCGCTTTGGCCTGCGTTGAGGACAATCGTGGCGCGCTGAAGAAGCTCTTGTCGCTGATTGATCCGTTGCTGCAGATTCCGTAGCGCTTTACCTGCCCGGCGCAACCGATGCTCTCGACGTAGCGTTGAACGCACGCGTGCCAGCTCAGCGGGCACGCCTGTGCGGCGATTTATAGACCGCCGTTCCGACCGCTCCCCTGGTGTTTTCTGCACCCATGAGGCGACACGTCGCGTCCAAGAGATTGTGCTCAGCTTGCCTCCGGCCGATGCAGTGGAGATGCGTGACGCTCAGGGTTGTTTGTCTGCGTTGGGTCTGGGCACCGACGAGGTGGGCACCACTTCGTCCAGCCACTGATTGATGTCGGCGAGGGTAGGGCGGTCGAGACTTCCCGATGCTAAACGCAAGCTTATGATGTCGATGATGTAGTCGTAGCGGCTGCGGGAGTAATCCGTCTGCGCCTGCACCAGGGTCTTGCGCGCGTTCAGCACATCAACTGCGGTGCGTGTACCGACTTCGTAGCCCGCCTCGGTTGCTTTCAACGCCGTGTTACTTGACTCGAGCGCCTGATGCAACGCCTGCACGCGCGCGATTTCACTATTGACGCTCAAGTAGGCATCGCGCGCCGCGCGTTCGGTGTCACGTGAAGTGCGCGAGACGCGCTCTTTTGCCGCGATCCAGCGGTACTGCGCCTGGTGCACTTGAGATTGTGTGAGGCCGCCGCTGAAGATCGGTACGTTCAATTGCAGGGAGATGGAGTTCTCGTTCGTCTGCGTATAGGTCGGCCCGACCGCGCCGGGAAAGTCGATGCTCGGCACCTCGGGAAAGATTTCGGTGGAGGTCTGACGGTAGTGCGTGTGGCCTGCGACGAGATCAAGCGTCGGCAGGTGGCCGCCCTCGGCAGCGTGGATGTCATCCCGGGCAATGTCCGCGGCGATGCGGCTTGATATGAGAGCGAGGTTCTGCTCCATCGAAACCTCGACCCAGCGATCTTCGCTCGCAGGTTCCGGCGGTTTGAGCGGTATGTTCGAGCCGGGACGCGCCAGTTGCTCGTACTTTGCCCCGGTAATCTCGCGCAACTGTTCGACCGCGGTCGCAAGCGTGCGCTTCGCTGCGATCACCGCCGCGGCGGCGGTGTCGTTTGCGGCCTTCGCCTCCTGCACGTCGGTCACGGCGATCAAGCCCACTTCGAAGCGCTTGTTCGCCTGTTCGAGTTGATT
>DATCBZ010000041.1:0-3069 GCA_036511555.1 Steroidobacteraceae bacterium | reverse complement strand
AAAGCCGCACGATCGCCTGCCGTACGAGACTACCGCGGCCGCTGCTGATACGCGCGCGCGCCACGACACTCTGCGGCAGCGTTTGCGGTCCGCGAGTCGCGGGAAGGTTCCAAAGCTCCTGTAATCGCACGGCTGAGAGCTTGATGGTCTGCGCAACCCGCTCCAGAACCAGCTCGCGGTATACGCCGGGCGCGAGTTTCGCGATCAACGGGCGCGCCGCTTCTGCAAAGCGCGCGCGGCCATCCGCGTGCGAAAGATCGATGTCAGCACTAATCTCGCGTACCAGATACTCAGAGAGCGGCACCGCTGCTGCGAGCCGCTGCTCGAACGCATCGCGGCCTTCGGCGCCGACGAGCGAGTCCGGGTCCTCTCCCTCGGGCAGGAACAGGAAGCGAATCTCGCGACCCTCGCGCGCCTCGGGCAGGGTGTTCTGCAAAGCGCGCCAGGCCGCGCCGCGGCCGGCGCGGTCGCCGTCGAATGCGAATACCACCTCATTGACGAGACGAAAGATTCGCTTCAAATGCTCGGGCGTGGTTGCGGTGCCGAGCGTTGCAACCGCATAGCCGATGCCTGCCTGATGCAGACGCACGACATCCATGTAGCCCTCAACGATCAGCAGTCGTTTCAAAACCGCACGGCTCTGCCGCGCTTCGTAAAGACCGTAGAGCTCGCGGCCTTTGTGGAAGAGCGCGGTCTCCGGGGAGTTCAGATACTTGGGTTCTCCCTGATCAATGATGCGGCCGCCAAATGCGATGGTGCGGCCGCGTGCATCGCGAATCGGAAACATGATGCGGTCGCGGAACCGGTCGTAATGCCGTTCACCGTCGCGGATCTGTCCGCCCTCGCGTTCAATGACGAGCCCGCCATCGCAGAGTCGCTGCCGCTCAGTCTCCTGTGCGCCAAAGCGCCGCAAGATATCGTTCCACGAATCACGCGCATAGCCGATAGCAAATCGGCTCAGCGTCGCACTTTCAAGTCCGCGCGCTGCAAGGTACTCGCGCGCGCGCGCATCGCGTGCGAGCGTCGCGGCGTAATAGTCAGCAACACGCGTCATTAGTTTGTAGAGATCATCGTCCGCGCGCCGGGCTGGCGATGCGCTCGATCCTGCTTCATGCGGCACTTCAAGCCCGAGCCGCTCGGCGAGTTCCTCGATCGCCTCCGGAAAGGACAATTTGTCATACGCCATCAGAAAGCCGAGCGCGGTGCCGTGCGCGCCGCAGCCGAAGCAGTGATAGAACTGTTTGTCGGGGCTTACCCAGAAGGAAGGAGTCTTCTCATCGTGAAACGGGCAGCAGGCCTTGTACTCGCGTCCGGCTTTCTTCAGCTGCACACGCAGGCCAACAATCTCCACGATATCGGCGCGAGCGATCAGCTCGTCGATGAAACCTTGCGGAATGCGGCTCATGAGGCCCGCTGCAGGGCGTCGGTCTTAAGCGAGCTTCTGTTTGATCCGGGCGCTGACAGCGCCCATGTCGGCGCGTCCCGCAAGCTCGCTCTTCAGAGCGTTCATGACCTTGCCCATGTCTTTGATTGACGTGGCCCCGGTGCTAGCAAGGGCAGCATCGATGCGGGTTTCAATCTCGGCAGCGGAGAGCTGCGCGGGCAAATAGGTTTGCAGGAGCGTGATTTCAGCGGCTTCCTTGGCGACAAGATCTGCCCGTCCGCCCGCCTCGAAGCTTGCAATCGATTCCTTCCTTTGTTTCACCATCTTGTCGATGACGGCGAGTATCTGGGCATCGTCCAGGGTTACGCGTTCATCGACTTCGCGCTGTTTGACAGCGGCCAGGATCATGCGCACGGTGCCCAGACGCTCCTTTTGAGCGCCGCGCATCGCGCTCTTCATGTCCTCGGTGATACGCTCCTTCAGCGACATGGTCGTCGAAAGGGCGTCATTATCGGGCGGGGCGAACGACGTCCCTGGAAATGCGCTTCATGTGGCGCTTGATGGCCGCGGCCTTCTTTCTTTTCCGTTCTTGCGTGGGCTTTTCGTAGAATTCGCGCCGCCGCAGCTCGGTCAGAATGCCGGCTTTTTCGCAGGCGCGCTTAAAACGGCGCAGTGCGGCATCGAAATATTCATTTTCTCGGATACGGACGCTGGGCATCTAAATTCTAATCCATTGATTTAAATAAGGTTTCAATGCAGCCTGCGCCGCATTCGGGCGGCGATTCTAATGAGCCCGGTGACAAAAGGCAAAGCGTCTTGCAACTATCCGACACTTCTTATGCGCGTTCTCGCCATTGAGTCCTCCTGCGATGAGAGCGCGGCGGCGGTCTACGATGATGAGCGCGGCCTGCTCTCCCACGAGCTTTTCAGCCAGGTGGAGCTGCATAGGATCTTCGGCGGGGTGGTTCCCGAGCTCGCCTCGCGCGATCACGTGCGGCGTTTGTTACCGCTCGTGAAAAGCGCATTAGCGCGCGCGGCAACCAGTCCGGCCGAGCTTTCCGGCGTTGTCTATACCGCAGGGCCGGGCCTGATCGGCGCACTGCTGACGGGGGCTGCGCTGGGCAGGAGTCTGGCGTATGCATGGCGAATTCCCGCGTTAGGAGTGCACCACCTGGAGGCCCATTTGCTTGCGCCGTTGCTCGAGCCTGAGGCGCCGCCTTTTCCGCATGTCGCGCTGCTGGTGTCGGGTGGCCACACAATGCTTATTGAAGTGCGCGCTGTCGGGAATTACGCGATTCTCGGCCAGACGCGTGACGACGCCGCGGGCGAGGCGTTCGATAAGACCGCCAAGCTCCTGGGGCTTCCCTATCCAGGAGGACCTGAGCTTGCACGGCTCGCGGAGCTCGGCCATCCCGGCGTATTTGCGTTCCCGCGCCCGATGCTCGATCGCGCGGGGTTGGAATTCAGTTTCTCCGGCCTGAAGACGGCCGTGTTGCACGCAGCGCGCAAGCAGGAGTTGACGCCGCTTATAAAAGCGGACATTGCCTATGCCGTGCAGGAGGCGATTGTTGAGACTCTCGTCGCCAAGGCATTGCGCGCGCTTGAGGCGACTGACCTGCAAACGCTCGTCGTTTCTGGCGGCGTCGGCGCCAACAAAAGCCTGCGCGCGCGGCTGCGCGCGGCGG
>DATCBZ010000040.1:0-2976 GCA_036511555.1 Steroidobacteraceae bacterium | reverse complement strand
ATAGATTGCATCCAGTCCAGCCTTTACCTGCTGCATCGCCTGATTGCCCGTCAGCGCGCCCAGTGCGTTAACAAACGGCTTCTCAGCCATATAGCGCCAGAGCTTCTCAGCCCCCAAACGCGCAAGCGTGTGTTCGATCTGTATCGTACCGCGCAGGCGCAGCACATCCTCGGCCCGATAGCCGCGAGTGATTCCCTGCCAGCGCGGGTGGCTTTTCCATTCGTTGGCCAAATTCTGGGCGGTACGGGTCATTACCTGGAGTGCTCCTATGGTCACCATCAATGCAGCTGCGGATAGGCCACAACTGTCAGAAAATCAGCGCACGTCGGCGCGCTCGTCAACTCGTCAAGGATACGCGTAGCGGCGAGGAAGTGGCCGTGCGCGTACGCGTCGCGCCCGAGGAGCGCCGCAAGACGCGCATTCTCCTGCTGCAGCAGCGTACGGAACAGCTCGAGCGTCACCTTTCGGCCATCGCTCAAAACACCCGCGGGCTGATGCACCCATTGCCAGATCTGCGCGCGGGCAATTTCGGCGGTCGCCGCATCTTCCATCAGATTATTGATCGGCACGCAGCCGTTGCCGCCGAGCCAGGCGGCGACATATTGAAGAGCGACGCTTATGTTATTGAGAAGTCCGGCGGCGGTAATGGTGCCGTGAGGCACGCTGAGAAGATCGCTCGCACTCACGGCGACCTTGTTGCGCAGGCGATGGACCTGATTCGGCGACTGCATCACCCGGTCGAACACCTCGCGCGCGATCGGCACGAGCCCGGGATGTGCAACCCAGGTACCGTCGTGCCCCTCCGTCGCCTCGCGTTCCTTGTCGGCGCGCACCTTGTCGAGCGCCGCCTGATTGGCAACCGGGTCATTCTTGATTGGGATTTGGGCTGCCATGCCGCCCATGGCGAAGGCACCGCGGCGGTGGCAGGTCTTGATGCACAGAAGAGAATACGAGCGCATGAAATGCGTCGTCATCTCAATCTGCTGACGATCGGGCAGCACGCTGTCCGGGCGCTGCGCGAAAAGCTTGATGAAGCTGAAGATATAGTCCCAGCGCCCGCAATTTAAGCCTGTGATGTAGTCCTTGAGCTCCCACAGCATCTCGTCCATCTCAAACGCGGCCAGCAAGGTTTCTATCAGCACCGTGCAGCGGATCGTGCCGGGCGGCACACCCAGATACTCCTCAGAGAAGGCGAAAACTTGCGCCCACAGACGCGCTTCCAGGTGGCTTTCCATCTTTGGCAGGTAGAAATAGGCGCCGCTGCCGCGCGCGATGAGTTCGCGTGCGTTGTGGAAAAAGTACAGCCCAAAGTCGACCAGCGCTCCCGGCGCCTGGCGGGTACCGCGCGTCAAATGCCGCTCGTACATGTGCCACGGGCGCGGCCGCACGATGAGCACCGCCGTGCTGCGGTTGAGTCGATACACCTTGCCCTCGGGACTGACGAACTCGATCTTGCGGCGCACAGCGTCGAAGAGATTCTGCTGCCCACCGATGATGTTGTCCCAGGTGGGCGAGAGTGAGTCCTCGCAATCCGCCATGAATACTCGCGCGCCCGAATTCATGGCGTTGATCACAAGCTTGCGGCCCGTCGGGCCGGTAATCTCGACACGCCGATCGAGAAGATCGGCGGGCACTTGGGAGATGCGCCACTCGGTCTCGCGGATTTGGCGCGTTGCGGGCAGAAAATCGATCGCTTCGCCGGCTTGAATTCGCTCTTTGCGCTGTGCGCGGGCATCAAGTAGTGCCGTGACGTCGGCGCCGAATTTGTCAACGAGCGCGCCCAAGAACTCAAGCGCTGCGGGCGATAGGATCCCTTGGCTGTCGGCACGCGGTGGCGTGCCTACGCTGAGCGGTGGGGGCCGCCCCGTCGCGACAGTATTCACGGTGAACCCCTCGATGTGAACGGGCGAGAATACCGGCGCGGCAACACCGCGCGCAAGGCGGGCTTTCCCCAATTAGCGCGCGTGGCGCCGATCAACTCGCCGGTTCTGACTGTGCTCGGCGATCAGCAATGCCAATTCCAGCGCCTGCTCATGATTCAAGCGCGGATCCACGGTGGAACGATAGGCGCGCTGCAGATCGCCATCGGTAAGACCGCGCGCACCGCCCGTGCATTCCGTCACGTCGTCGCCCGTCAATTCGATGTGCACGCCACCCAGATACGATCCGGTTTCCGCGTGAATGCGAAATGCGCTGTCGAGTTCGCCCAGAATGTTCTCGAAGCGGCGCGTCTTAAGTCCACCGCTGCTCGTTTCGGTGTTGCCATGCATCGGATCGCACAGCCACAGCACGGTCTGTCCGGTTTGGCGCACGGCGTCGATCGCGCGTGGCAGCGCCTTTTCGATGTCCTTCACGCCAAAACGGTGGATGAAAGTCAATCGACCCGGCTGATTGTGCGGGTTCAAGGTCGCAACCAGACCCTGCAGCCAGCTCGCATCCATTGCGGCGCCGATCTTTACCGCGACCGGATTGGAGATGCCGCGGAAATACTCAATGTGAGCTCCGTCAAGCTGTGCGGTACGCATGCCGATCCATGGCAGGTGCGTGGAGAGGTTGTACCAGCGCTGCTGACGCGGAATGAAGCGCGTCTGCGCCTGCTCATATAAGAGGTGCAGACCCTCGTGGCTCGCATAGAAATCCGCGGGCGTCGTCTCGTGCACGGCGCGACCGCTGATGCCCTCGAGAAAATCGAGGGAATCGGAGATCGAGTCAGCAATGCCGTGATACGCATCCTTCAATGGCGAATGTTTCACGAAGCCCAGATCCCAATACTCCGGATGGTGCAGATCGGCAAAGCCGCCGGCGACGAGCGCACGCACGAAATTCAACGTCAGCGCCGCGCGCTCATAGCCGCGCAGGAGTAGCTGCGGGTCGGCGGAGCGTGCCTCGGCGGTAAACTCCTGCCGGTTCACAAGATCGCCGCGGAAGCTTGGTAGCGTGACGCCGTCGCGCGTTTCCGTGTCGGCGGAGCGGGGC
>DATCBZ010000039.1:0-8075 GCA_036511555.1 Steroidobacteraceae bacterium | reverse complement strand
CCTGATGCACCGTCAGGCGCGCATCGCAATCCGCACATGGCGCGGTCCAGCCGCAGGCAGTACAGAGCAGCGTCGGTGCATAGCCGCGCCGATTGAGATACACCAGCACCTGCCCGGCGGCGCTCAGGTGACGCTTCATGGCATCAATGATCGGTGTGGAGATGCCCGCCTGCACCGCGTTCACGCGCAGGTCAATGAGGCCCAAACGCGGCGCCTGCGCCTGACCGGTGCGGCGCGGCAACGACAGTCGCTGGTAGCGGCCGGCATCCACATTGAAGAGAGTCTCGAATGCCGGCGTTGCTGAGCCCAGCACAATCGGCACCGCAGCGCGCTGCGCGCGCACCACTGCCAGATCCCGCGCCGAATAGCGAAAGCCGCCTTCGTGTTGTTTGAAGGAAGCATCGTGCTCCTCGTCGACGACAATGAGGCCAAGCTGCGGCATGGGTGCGAACACCGCAGAGCGCGTGCCGAGCACGATGCGCGCATGGGCGCTGAATGCCTGCCGCCAGGCCTGCAGACGTTCCGCGTCGGTGAGTGCGGAATGCAGCACCGCAAGCGGTGTTGAGAAGCGCTCGCGAAAGCGCGCGACCAGCTGCGGCGTAAGGCCAATCTCCGGCACCAGTATCAAGGCGCCGCGACCCTGCGCGAGCACTCGCGATACGAGCTGCAGATAGACTTCGGTCTTGCCGCTGCCCGTTATGCCGTGCAGCAGATACGCACCGAAGTGGCCGAGTTTCGCGCCTACGGTCTCGACCGCGGCGTGCTGTTCTGTATTGAGGTCCAAACCGCGCGCTGCGGTTGCGGCAGGTCCGGGTGGTGTGCTGACCGGTTCATGAGTTGACGTCGCCCAGCCGCGCCGCTCGAGCGTGCGCAGTGTTGCGCGCCAGGACCCGGAGAGTTCTGCGAGAGTCCCGCTATCCGCACCGTCGCTCTCAATGAGGTGCAGTAACAGACGCTGCTGCTGCGGCGCCCGTTTGAGCGCGCCGCTGGCATGCGCCTCGCGCCCCGCGGCTGTTGCGACCCAGCGTACCTGCGTGGCCCGCGCGGCGGCGCCGAGCCGTAAGGCTTTCGGCAGTGCGGTCGCCAGCACTTCTCCGATCGGGTGGTGATAGTAGTCCGCGGCCCACATCAATAGCTCGAGCATTGCCGCATCGAGTACCGGTTCGCCATCAAGCACTTCCAGGATCGGGCGCAGACGCTCCGCGGGAACTTCCGACCGCGCGCTCTCGCTCACTACGACCCCAATCAGGCGCTGCCGGCCAAACGGCACCCATACACGCACGCCGGGGATCGGCGCACGGGCAGAAGCCCCGTTGGGCGGCAGGTAATCGAATGCCCGCCGCAGCGGCATGTCGAGGACCACGCGCCAGATGACGGTGCTACCCACGTTCTTAGAACACTCGAATAATCAGTGGTTTACGTCGAATTGCGCGGCGGGTCAACGAGAACGCCTGCAGGCGCGTTATACGTGGCATGAGTGCCTTTGCTACGCTCGCGTCTGTTTATAACACGCCTGTCGCAATGCACGGCGACGTGGACCTTACGCACTCGAAATCCAACGCCCAATCTCGCGCGCTCAACCAATTTTTGGCCGGCGTCGAACTTAAGGCGTTCAAAATCGCACAGGCAGCGCTGCGTCACGAGGACGACGCGCTCGATGCCGTGCAGGATGCGATGCTGCAGCTCGCGCGCGCCTATGCGGATCGTCCGGCGGATGAGTGGCGGCCGCTGTTCTATCGCATTCTCGAGAACCGGATCCGCGACATGCAGCGCCGCCGCACAGTACGCGGTCGCATCATGGCGTGGCTGCCGACAGCTCGCGATGACGAGGACGAAGAGGCAATTGATCCGATCGCCCAGGCCCCGAGTGATGCGGTGACGCCCGCCCGCCGTCTGGAACTGGATGAAAGCATGCAGGCTCTGGAGGCCGCATTGCACGAATTGCCGAATAGACAGCGTCAGGCGTTCCTGCTGCGTAATCTTGAGGGCATGGACGTGGCTGAAGTCGCCGCGGCGATGGGCTGCTCGCAAGGCAGTGTCAAGACGCACCATTTTCGCGCTCTGCGAGCGCTGCGTGCGCGGCTCGGGGAGTGCGCAATATGACGGTCGACCATAACGGGGAGTTGAGCGCCTTCGAAGCGCGCGTGCGCGCGGTACTCGAGGAGAGCGTAACGCGCCTCGATGGCCGCATTCGCTCGCGATTGAACCAGGCGCGCCACGCGGCGGCGGCCGAATTGGAACAGCCCGCCAGAGGACCCTTCTGGCGCAGTTTTACGCTCGCGCCCGCAGCCGGCGTGGTGGCTGCGATGCTGCTTGCGATCGTGTTGTGGGCGCCGCGCCCGGGTCAGATGCGGCCGCTTGCGGAAGTCGGTCCCAGTGCGGTCGAGGATTTGGATCTGGTCGCCGACGGCGATACGTTCGATCTCGTCAATCAGGAAGACGGCTTCTACGAGTGGGCGGTCGCGCAGGCGGACTCTGGACAGGAAGCCACCAGCTGATGTCCAAGCGTCGCGCGGCCTACATCGCGTGGCTTCTGGCAGCGCCTGCCCTCATGCCCTTTTTCGTCCACGCCGATGATGCGAATGCCACAAAGCTTGCCGACAGCGCCGATGTTGCTGCGGATGCTGAGCTGCTCGAATATTTGGGCGACGAGGATGCAGAAGGACAGGAGTGGATGGAGTTTCTCGCTCACCAGGATATAGCCCAGGCAGCATCGGCGGCGAAGTCAAAGAAGCCGCCGCTCACCGCCGAGGAAGAAGAGAAATGAAGGGGATCCGCAAAATCGTGGCGCTCGCTCTGCTCATGCTCGCCGCGCCCGTGTTTGCACAGGCGCCGCCGCCGCCTCCTGCTGCGTCTGCACCGGTCGCCTGGCCGAGTCTCACCCCCTCGCAGCAGCAGCTGTTACGCCCCTACGCCGGACAGTGGCAGGGTTTGCCGCCGGCGCGGCAGGCGGCACTCGCACGCGGCAGCGAGCGCTGGCTTGCGATGTCACCGGGCGAGCGCGCGCTGGCTCGCGGGCGGTTCCAGCAGTGGCACGCATTGCCGCCGGCGCATCGCGTTTTGATGCGCGAGCGTCTGGAGCGATTTCGGGCGCTGCCGCCGAACGAGCAGGCTGCCGTGCGCGCGAACTATCACCGCTTCCAGAGTCTGCCGCTGGCGCAGCGCCAGCATCTGCAGCAGCGCTGGCAGAGGGCAACTCCTGCTGAACGACGCCAGATGGTAGACCGCGCCCGCGCCTATCGCGCGCACGGCGTCGAACATCACCCGAACTGAAGCGGCCGTTAACTGCGCGGTCGAACGACCAGCGGCACATTGCAAAGCTCAATGTGGCCAGCAGGCACTTTGAACCATTCCTCACGCCGATTGCGCCGCGCCTCCACCAGATCCGCGAAGGTCTGCGTGTCGGTGCGCATCACTTCGAGCTTGGTGCGCTCTGCTTCGGGCACATCGGCGGCAAGTCTGATCGCACGAATCGGCGTGCGCTCGGCGGGATGCTCATACACTCCCATGGGCCCGGTGCCGCGCTTCAGCGTCGACAGGAGCTCGATGCCGGAGACCACGCGTCCGACCAGTGTCACATTGCGATCCAGATGCCGCGGCGCGTTGCCAATGACAACATAGAGCTCCGTGCCGCCGCCGCTGTCTACATCGTTGTCGCGGCCGGCGCCGACCATGCCGTAACAATGTGCAAGCCAGCTCAGATGGGTTCGCGCCTCGCGCGCAGCCGGCAGCCCGTCGACAAATCCGACCTCGGCCGCATAAGTGTCCGGATCCGGCAACACCGTGAACGGCAGGTCCTTTGATGAGCGTGAGAATTCCGCCGCCAGAGTCTTCTGTGCATTCCTAACCGGTCGCGTGCGTTCGGCGTCGCCCCATTCAACGACGTAATTGTCCTGCGCGCGATAGATGGCGAGCCCGTCAAAGTAATGCTCATGGACGAGCGCCTTGATGTTGGCGACATGTTGGGGTGCGAACGCCGGCGCAAGCTCAATGACGACGCGTCCGGATGCGAGCTCCACATACAGGGTGTTCGGCGGATCAAGCGGCCGCCAGTCGCTCGCCTTGGAGGCGGCGATCACATCGCTCATGCTGCTGGGTTTGATCTGCAGCGCATCCGAAGCTGCCGCATGGGCAGTGCCGAGAATCAGGCTCGCAGCGGCGGCGAACCAGGCGCGCAGCATCACTCGACCGCCTTGATGGCGGCGATGAGCTCGGCGGTCGCCTTCTGGGCATCGCCGTAGAGCATGCGGGTATTGTCGAGATAGAAGAGTGCGTTCTCGATGCCGGAGAAGCCCGCACCCTGGCCGCGCTTGATGACCACGACATTCTTCGCCTTGTCGGCGTTCAAAATCGGCATGCCGTAGATCGGGCTTGATTTGTCATTGCGCGCCACCGGGTTCACCACATCGTTGGCGCCAATGATGAGCGCGACATCGGCGGTGTCAAATTCCGAATTGATCTCGTCGAGATCGGCGATGAGGTCATAGGGCACGCCGGCCTCGGCGAGTAATACGTTCATGTGCCCGGGCATGCGCCCGGCGACCGGGTGGATCGCAAACTTCACCATTACGCCGCGCTCGATGAGCAGCTGGCACAGCTCCCAGATCTTGTGCTGCGCCTGTGCGACTGCCATGCCGTAGCCGGGCACGATGATGACCTTCTGGGCAAAGGCCATCATGACGCCGACATCGGATGCTTCGATGGGCTTCAAACTGCCGCTCGTCACGGCGCCCGTCGCCGCAGCGCCGCTGTCGCCGAAGCCCGAGAACAGGACGTTGCCGAGCGAGCGGTTCATCGCCTTCGCCATGAGCTGAGTCAATAACGTTCCGGCCGAGCCGACCACGGTGCCGGCGATGATCATGGCGGCATTGTTGAGTACGAAACCCTCGAACGCGACCGCAAGTCCCGTCAATGCGTTGTACAGCGAGATGACGACCGGCATGTCGGCGCCGCCGATCGGCAGCGTCATGCTGACGCCGAGCACGAGGGCGGCGATGAAGATACCGGTGATGACCGGGGCGGATGAGTTGAAGCCGGAGGCGACGAGCGCGCCGCATGCGAGCGCCGCCACCAGCATGATGAGCGTCAAAAACTGCTGGCCGCCAAAGCGCAGGCTGCCTTTGATGAGCCCCTGCAGCTTACTGAATGCGACCGCGCTGCCGCTGAAAGACACGGCGCCAATGATGCCGCCGACTACGGCAAGAGTACTGATCGCCGCCCCAGCCGAGCCGCCGCGATACAGTTCCACCGCGGCAATGGCCGCCGCCGCGCCGCCGCCCATGCCGTTGTAGAGCGCGATCATCTGCGGAATGTCGGTCATCGCGACGCGCTTGCCGCTCCACCAGGCAAGGCTGCTGCCGATGAGGATCGCGGGAATTATGAGCTCGTAATTCGTCATCCCCGGATAGAGGAAGGTCACGAGGGTTGCGACCAGCATCCCCGCTCCGGCCCACATGATGCCGCTGCGCGCCGTGACCGGCGAACTCATGCGCTTCAAGCCCATGATGAAAAGGACCGCGGTGACGAAGTAGCTCGCCTCGATCAGGATGGCGGCGCTCGATGCATTCATCCGCGCGCCACCTGCGCATCCTTCTTGGCGCGCGAGCCGCTCGCCTTGAACATTTCAAGCATGCGCTCGGTCACGACATACCCGCCCACGGCGTTACCCGCGGCGAGCAGCACGCCCAGGAAGCCGATGCTCTTTTCAAGCGTCGTGTGCGCCTCCCCGAGCGCAACCATAGCGCCCACGAGGACGATGCCATGCACGAAATTCGAGCCGGACATGAGCGGCGTGTGCAAAATAACCGGCACGCGCGCGATGATCTCGTAGCCGGTAAAGGCGGCGAGCATGAATATGTAGAGCGCAATGATTCCGGTCATGCAGTTACCTCATTCCGCCAGCGCAAGCCGTGTCGGCTCGTGTTTGATGGCGCCGTCGTGAGTCAGGCACGACTTCGCGAACACCTCATCTTCCCAGTCGATCTTCAATTCACCCTTGTTGATGGCGGGCTTCAGGAAGTTGAGCAGATTGCGCGCGTACATCTCGCTTGCGTTGTAGGCGAGCTGCGCGGCAAGATTCACCGGGCCGACAATCGTCACGCCGCCGTGATCGACCACTTCGCCCGCCTTGGTGAGTTCGCAGTTGCCGCCCTGCTCGGCGGCGATGTCGACGATGACCGCGCCGGCGCGCATGCGCTCCACGGCTGCGCGCGAAATGATCTTTGGCGCCGTGCGTCCCGGCACCGATGCGGTTGAGATCACGACGTCCATCGCCGCGATACGCGCATCGAGCACCTCCTGCTGGCGCTTCTTTTCCTCCTCGGTAAGCTCGCGCGCGTAGCCTCCCTGGCCTTCGGCGCTGACGCCGGTGTCGACGAATTTTGCACCGAGCGATTTGACCTGCTCGCGCGTGGCGCTCCTGACGTCATAGGCTTCCACGACCGCGCCGAGGCGCCGCGCGGTGGCGATCGCCTGCAGGCCTGCGACCCCGGCGCCGATCACCAGGACCTGCGATGGCCTTATCGTGCCGGCTGCGGTGGTGAGCATGGGCAGGAACTTCTGCAGGTAATTGGCCGCAATCAGCACCGCTTTGTAGCCCGCGATCGCCGCTTGCGAGGAGAGCGCATCCATCGACTGCGCGCGCGAGATCCGCGGTACGAGTTCCATCGCAAAGCTCGTAATGCGCCGATCGCGCAATGCTGCGATTTCTGCATGGCGCGCATGCGGCTGCATGAAGCCAATAACAACGGCGCCGCCTTGCAACTGCCCGATCTGCTCGACGCTCAATGGCTGCACGGTGAGCACAACATCCGCTTTGCCGAGCACCGCGCTTGCCGAGTCGAGCCACTCGACGTTTTTGAAGTTGGCATCCGGGAAGCGCGCACGCACGCCGGCGCCGCGCTCGATGCAGATTTGAGCGCCGCTCGCGGCGAATTTATCCGCGACCTCGGGAACCAGACTGACACGGGTCTCGTTGGGTGCCCCCTCGCGCAGTGCACCGATGATTACAGGCATGCTTATCTCTTATCGCGGACTTTTGAGCGCTCGGGCCACGCCGCTTACTTCATTGAAATTAAGATGTTGAGCGTTGAATTCTTGCACAAAACTGCCGTATCTTACAGCCGCTATGTTAGGGCTAGATCTCGACCGTGCCGATGGCGGCTTTGACGAGGACCTGCGCATCGTCGCCACACCGGCGGCGCGCGGACTCTCGCAGCTTGTTTTGCGCACGGATATCTCGGGAATGCCGCTCGAGTGGATCGACTACCGGGAGTCCGCCCGGCTGTATCACCAGGAGCAGGTCGCCTATACCTGCGGCTCGCTCCTCTACAAGCTCTACGGCGGCATGAATGCCCGCACCGGCCGTCGCACCGTGCTGGAGGTGAATTCGATCGTCGCAACTGTCGGGCATACCGGTAATCCGGGTAATACGCGCCACGACTACGTGCCACCGTTGAACAACCAGACGCTGTTCCGCAGGGACGCCTACATCTGCATGTATTGCGGCATGCGTTTCGCAACTCGCGAGCTCTCGCGTGACCATATCCGCCCGTTCAGTCAGAACGGATTGGATGTCTGGACGAATGTCGTTGCCGCGTGCCGCCGCTGCAACAATCAAAAAGCCTCGCGCACCCCGGAGCAGGCGAAGATGCAGCTCATCGCCGTGCCCTTTACTCCGACGTATGCGGAGTACATTTTCCTTAAGGGCAGGCGCGTGCTCGCGGACCAGATGGAGTACCTGGTGGCGCATTTCCCGCGCTCAAGCCCGCTGCACGCCCGCATCCAGCGCTGGCTGTCATGAAGACGCGGCGCATTCTTGCGCTGCGCTTGGGGCGTGCCGGCTTGACGCCGACTGCGGCGCGCGCCGTGCGCAGGGGCTGGGAGGAGAGGGTTTGATCTATCTCGTCGATGCGTCGGTTTACATCTTTCGCGCCTACTACTCCGAACTGCCCGAAATGACCGATCGCGACGGCAACGCCGCCCACGCCGTATTCGGCTTTGCGCGCTTTCTGTCCGACTTGATCGAAAAGGTCCAGCCCTCGCACATTGCAGTGGCGTTTGATCAGCGCCTGGCA
>DATCBZ010000038.1:0-4643 GCA_036511555.1 Steroidobacteraceae bacterium | reverse complement strand
GGGCGATGTAAAGAGGATCGCAGCCGCCGTCGAGCATGCGGCACAACCAGTAGAGCGCAGCGTCGGGGTCACTGCCGCGCACGGCTTTGTGCAGCGCTGAGATCTGATCGTAGAACTGCTCACCGCCCTTGTCGAAGCGGCGCCGCCCGCCGCTTGCGACTTCCTCGGCGATCGCAAGCGTCAGGGCGTTGCCGGCGCCGGCGGCTTCACTCAGACCGGCCGCAAGCTCAAGCATATTGAGTGCGCGGCGCGCATCGCCGTCGGCGGCGTGCGCGATGAGCTCGAGCGCCTCCGGCTCAGCATGCAGCCGCTCTCCTGCCAAGCCGCGATCGCTATCGGCCAGCGCGGCGCGCAAAAGCGCCGCGATGTTCTCGACCGAGAGCGTTCGCAGCACATACACGCGGGCCCGCGACAACAATGCGTTGACGAGCTCGAAGGAAGGATTTTCGGTCGTGGCGCCGATGAAGGTCAGCGTGCCGTCCTCGAGGAACGGCAGAAATGTATCCTGCTGAGCTTTGTTGAAACGGTGCACTTCATCGAGAAACAGCACCGTCGCCTTACCGCTCGCAGCGCGTGCGCTGCGCGCAGCCTCCACCGCCGCGCGGATGTCCTTGACACCGGCCATCACGGCAGACAATGCAATGAACTGCGCATCCGAACGTTGCGCGATGAGCCGGGCGAGTGTCGTCTTGCCGGTGCCGGGCGGGCCCCAGAGGATCATCGAATGCAGCTGACCCGCCTGGATTGCCGCGCGCAGCGGTTTACCGGCTGCAAGTAGGTGTTCCTGCCCGACAAACTCATCGAGCGATCTCGGCCGCATGCGATCGGCGAGCGGCCGCAAGGAGTTGGCAATGCGCACCGGTTGCGCCGCCATCACAAGCTACGGCTGCGGTTTGCCAATGACGTCCGTTCCTGCAGGGGGCGTGAAACTCACCTCGTCAGCCGCAACCGGTCCATTGCGAACAGCATGGTCAAAGACAATGTTTGCGCTCTGTCCGAGCTTGTCGTCGAGCACCATGCGCATAAGCTCGCCGCGTGCGAATCCGAGGCGTGCGCGGCGAAAATCCGAATCAGCCGCGCGCGGCTCGACCGCAACCCAATTCAATCCATCATGTACGCCGGCGTCGCTCAATATAAAATTGCGGTGCACATCGACAGCCCCCGAGAGCAGCATCGCCGGGGTACCGGAGAGGCCCGCATCAATCGGCTTCACGCTGACCTGCGCGAGGTCCCGATCGTAGAACCAAACATTCTTGCCGTCCGCGACCATGAGCTCGCCCGCGCCATCGCGCGCGCCCTGCGGTTTCAATTCCCAGCGCAGTTTGCCGGGCCGCGACACCACGAGAGTGCCTGCGCCGTGATCTATTTCGGTGCCGTGGGCATCCGTCAGCGTCTGCGAGAAATTCGCGCGCAGAGTCTGCATACCATCAAGATACCGCTCGAGGAGCGTAACGCCACTCGGCGTGTCACTCCAGGCGACGCTTACGAGCAGAGCCAGGACGCAAGCTACGGCGGATCGGGATCGCACAGGTCACTCTCCTCGCGGCGCGGGTACGAGCACTTCGCGCGCACCGTTCGTCTGCAGTGAGCCGACAAGCCCTGCCGCCTCCATCGCCTCGAGAAGCCTCGCGGCGCGGTTGTAGCCAATCTTGAGCCGCCGCTGCACATACGATATCGATGGCTTGCGCTCCGTCGTGACGATCTTGACAGCCTCGTCGTACAAAGGATCCTGCTCCGGATCCTCGGCGCCGGAGGCAAACTCCTCGCCCTCCTCCGGGAAGCCTGCGATCGGGGTGCGTGGCCCGGACAGCACCTCATCCACATAGTTGGGCGGTGCGCCCTTGAGCGCACTCACGACGCGATGCACCTCCTGATCGGAGACGAACGCACCATGCACGCGTGTCGGCAGCGATGTGCCCGAAGGCAGATAGAGCATGTCGCCATGCCCGAGCAGCGTCTCCGCACCCATCTGGTCGAGGATCGTGCGCGAGTCCACCCGCGCTGAAACTTGAAAGGCGATGCGGCAGGGAATATTTGCCTTGATGAGTCCGGTGATGACGTCGACCGAGGGCCGCTGGGTCGCCAGCACCAAATGAATTCCTGAGGCGCGCGCCTTCTGCGCCAGGCGTGCGATCAGCTCTTCAACTTTCTTACCCACGACCATCATGAGATCCGCAAGCTCATCGATGATCACGACGATATAAGGCAGCGGCGTCAAATCCGGGATCTGCGACTGGTCAATGCTCGGATCGTTGGCGGCGCGCTGCAGCAGCACGAGGTCGCGGATCGGCTTACCCTCTTTGATGGCATCGCTGACGCGGCGGTTGAAGCCTGCGATGTTGCGCACGCCAAGTGCCGACATCAGCTGATAGCGACGCTCCATCTCGGCGACGCTCCACCGCAACGCGTTCGCCGCCTGCTTCATGTCGGTGACTACCGGGGCAAGCAGATGCGGGATGCCCTCGTACACCGACAGCTCAAGCATCTTCGGATCAATCATGACGAGCCGCACGTGTTCGGCGGTCGACTTGTACAGCAGCGACAATACCATCGCGTTGATGGCAACAGACTTACCCGAACCCGTGGTGCCGGCAATCAGAAGGTGCGGCATGCGCGCAAGGTCCGCGACCACCGGATGCCCGCCGATATCCTTGCCCAGAGCGAGCGCCAGGGGCGAATGCATCTCATCGTAGGCCTTGGAGCGCACGATCTCGCCCAACGTCACGATCTCGCGTTTCTCGTTCGCAATCTCAAGCCCCATCACGTTCTTGCCCGGGATGACCTCAACGACGCGCACGCTTAAGACCGCGAGCGCCCGTGCGAGATCCTTCGCAAGACTCGTGATTTGGCTCGCCTTCACGCCCGGCGCGGGCCTGAGCTCAAAGCGCGTAACAACCGGTCCCGGCTGCACGGCAACCACTTCGGCATCGATGCCGAAGTCCTTGAGCTTCATTTCCACCAAACGCGACAGTGCTTCGAGCGCCTCGGCCGAATACGACACGACGGCCTGCGGCGGATCATCAAGCAAGTTCAACGCCGGCAGCTCATTGGCAGCTGGCGGCTCAAACAACGATGCTTGGCGTTCCTTTTCCACCCGCTCGCTCTTGGCGACAGGCGGCGGTGCGGTTTCAATGCGCGGCGGGATGCGTGCGGCGGACTTCCTATGCTCGGTGGTATTGGCTTCCTTGCGCGCCTGTTTGCGCTCGCGTCCCTGTGCGACGTCGCGCGCCGTCCACCAGCGCGTACGCGCCCAGCCAACCGCGTCCCAGGTCCAGGCGCCGAGGTGATCCATGATCGTCAGCCACGAAACTCCAAAAGCAAGCGACAGGCCGCCCATCCATGCAGCGAGCAATAGAAGCGTCGCACCCAAAAAATTCAGGCCGCTTCGCAGCGCCTCGCCGACAAGGTCGCCCACCACACCGCCCGCGGTTTGGCGCAGGGAGCCTGCATCCCAATGCAGCGTCGCAAGCGCGCAGCTCGCGACCAGCACCAGCACGAAGCCGCCGACGCGCACGACGGTGTTGGCGCGTGACACCGGCTCGCTCTTGCCGCGGGTGCGCAAGAGCGCCCCACACCACAGAGCAAGCATGAACGGAAACAGAAACGCCGGCCGGCCAAAGACAAAGAAGGCCGCATCGGCAAGCCATGCACCAATGGGTCCGACGCGGTTGTGAATGACGGAGGAGTCGCCGGTGGATGAATAGCCGCGATCATCGGGGCTGAACGAGGCGAGCGCCACGAACAGCACGATCGCTACAACGCCGAGCGCGATGAACGCACTCTCACGCAGACCGCGGTGAACCGCGGCCGTGAAACGAACCGGAGCGCGTGCGCGCGCGGATGAGTCCGACAATTCTTGCGCCCTTTGCGATGAAAACGCCGTAGCAGCTTGATTCTACGGGTCAGAACCCGAGGCCACGGCGAGAGTTGCTATTATGAACCTGAAACGAAATTTGCTTCCATGAAAAATCTCCTCCACAACCGCTTGATTATTCTGGGCTCCGGCCCGGCCGGCTACAGCGCGGCCGTATATGCGGCGCGCGCGAATAGAAGCCCGCTCCTCATCACTGGCGTCGAACAGGGCGGGCAGCTCATGACGACGACCGATGTTGACAACTGGCCGGGCGACGTGGAGGGCTTGCAGGGTCCGGCACTCATGGAGCGCATGCGTCTGCATGCCGAGCGTTTCGCGACCCAGATCGTCAACGACCACGTCGATAAAGTTGATCTGCGAAAGCGGCCGTTTGAACTGCACGGTCACGGCACCGTCTACACCTGTGATGCGCTCGTCATTGCAACCGGCGCCACCGCCATGTACTTGGGCATTGCCTCCGAGGAGAAATTCCGCGGCAAGGGTGTCTCCGCGTGCGCCACCTGCGATGGGTTTTTCTTCCGTCAGCAGCGCGTCGCCATCGTCGGCGGCGGCAACACCGCCGTCGAGGAGGCGTTGTATCTTTCGCATATCGCAGCGCACGTCACGCTCGTACATCGGCGCGACAAACTGCGCGCCGAGAAGATTCTGCAAACACGCCTGTTTGAACAGGTCGAGGCCGGCAAGATCTCAACCGTCTGGAATCACACGGTCGATGAGGTGCTGGGCAATGACAGCGGCGTGACCGGCGTGCGCCTGAAGGACATCGCAA
>DATCBZ010000037.1:0-2337 GCA_036511555.1 Steroidobacteraceae bacterium | reverse complement strand
AGGTGTGATACATCGGGTACAACGGCGATGTTCTTTACTACGGCAAGTTCGCGCGACCACCAGGCAAGACCTGCGGCCCCCAGGATGCGCAGCGGCAGTGCCGGCCAGGATCTAGGTCCCAAGCGCAGCGGCACGAGTGCGAAGGAATCGCGGACAACGCCGACGCCCGGCACTGCGAGGCGCCGCGTTGCCTGCAGCGCCTCGAAGCCGGTCGGCATGACCGGCGCAAACTCAATACGAAGCGTGCGCCGCGCTCTGGACTGAAACGTAAATGCCGCAGGTTGCGCGCGGCCAAGAAGGGCGCGCGTATCGGTATCGACGTCGGCGTGAATCACGACTTTGCGAATAAAGAGCGCTTCGCCCGCAAGGCCCAGGAGGAGTAAGGCGGCCGGCCAGTGCCACATCCCGGCGACGGCCTGATCGCTCGTCCATAGCCCTGCAATGGCCAATATTGCCGTGGCCACAATCAGGAAGTATGCGCGCTCCGCAAGATGCATTTCGATTCAGCGCGGCACCGCGGTATCGGCCAGGAGACCGCGCACGATGTCGATATCGCACTGCCCCTCAAGGAGCGCTTCCGGGCTCAATATGAGCCGGTGCGCCATCACCTGCACGGCAACCTCTTTGACGTCGTCAGGAGTTACAAATTCTGCGCCGCGCAATGCCGCGGCGATGCGTGCGGCTCGCAGCAGTGCGAGCGCACCGCGCGTTGACAGGCCGAGTAACAGGCGGCTATGCACCCGCGAGGCCTGCGCAAGGTCGAGCACATACTCGTGCAGCGCTTGCGCCACATGAATCTGTGCAAGCTCGGCGCGTGCGGCATCGAGGACGGCTCGATCAAGCTGCCCCACCGCATCCAATCCTGGCGCGGACGCAGCGCCGCCCCCATAGCGCTCGAGGACCTGGCTCTCGGCGCTGCGCTCGGGGTAGTCAATGTCGATTCGCAGCATGAATCGATCAAGCTGAGATTCAGGCAACGGATAGGTGCCCTCAAACTCGCGCGGATTTTGCGTGGCGAGCACCATAAAGTCGGGCGGCAGACTGAACACCGAGCGCTCGACGCTCACCTGCCGCTCTTCCATCGCCTCAAGGAGCGCCGACTGAGTCTTGGGGCCGGCGCGATTGATCTCATCAACCAGCACGACGTCTGCAAACAACGGCCCGGGACGAAACACGAAGCTGCGCTCGCGCTCATCAAAGACATGCACACCGATAATATCGCTCGGCATGAGATCGGGCGTTCCCTGAATGCGCTTGAACTGCCCGCCCAGTGCATGCGCGAGTGCCTTGGCGAGCAAAGTCTTCCCAAGACCTGGCACGCCTTGCACCAATACATGGCCACGCGCAAGAAGCGCGATCAGGAGCGCGCGTATAGACGCGGCCGCACCCACGACAACGTGTCCGAGCTCGCGCGTAAGTTCGGCGTCGAGTCGTTCGATGTGCAAGCTCACGCGATTTGCCGCTCCATGCGCACAATGAGATTGTGGACTTGCGTTAAGGAAACGCTGCTACCGGCCTGTGCAGCGTTATACCAGTGCTGCAACTGCGCAACATCCGCGCCTGCGATGCGCGGCAAGCTTGCAAGATACGCCCACGGCCCGCCAACGTGCGCTGCCGGCATGCGCTTTTCGATGCGCGCGAGGAACAGCGCGACCAGACGCTGCAGCGCAAGGCCGCGCGGCAGCACCCGCGCGAGAAAGCCGGCATTCGCGCGCACCAGATCGACCTCGCGCGGCGCCGCGATTCGTATGACGGGAACGCGCAGACGCGTCGCTCCGAGAACCCAAACGAACCACAGCGCCAACAGGATCGCAGCTGTGGCGTATAGACGGGGATCCTTATAAAACCTCTCCGGGTCGTAACTTCGCGTCAGACCCTGGTGGAAATCATCGAAGATCACTGCACCACCCGTGCCCAAATTGGCGTCGACAATATTGGCAAACAGCTGTGCGTTGGATGCAAGCGGCAGTGCCTGGTCAGTAAAGAGCGACCCCACACCGCTGACGACGATCCGACCGCTTGCGAGCACGCGTGTCCACAGCACCGCCTTGCCGTTGGCGCCCTCGTGCCCGAGCGCGAGCATGAAGCTGTCTGCGGGCAGACTCGCGCTCCAATCATTTTTCGTACGCGCCGCTGCCGAGCGCGCGCTGTCAACCCTCGTAAAATAGGCGTGGCCTCGGTTCGGCACTATGGTGGCGGCTTGCCGCGCGGGAGCCTTTGGCGCCGCAACGCTCTTAAAATCAATGCCCGAAAGCAACTTGAGATCGCCGAAATTCGCCCCGCCCACGACGGTCGCCCAATCCGGAGCGTCCGCCAGAGCTGCAAGCACGAGGAGCG
>DATCBZ010000036.1:0-7751 GCA_036511555.1 Steroidobacteraceae bacterium | reverse complement strand
ACCGTTAGTGCTGCAATAATCGAAGGTCTGGCGCCGAATTTTGCCGCCGCGCAAGCCAAGGTAGCTCAGAACACGGTCTCGTACCAAGATACGCCCAAAGGCACGCAACGCTGCGACGGATGTTCCCTTTTCCAGCCGCCACATGCTTGCAAGGTCGTCGATGGGGATGTAAGCCCGCAGGGATGGTGCTCACTCTTTTCGGCTAAGGCCTGAGACGCGGACATGGCCGCCCGGTGGGGCCATCGCGGTTCAAATGGGGCGGCCCAGCGAAGAGACTCACGCCACGGAGGCCGTCATTGCATCAAGCGCACGCCGAGACTGGCGCGCAGCACTATGGCCTCATCCACCGGCAAGTCGTACGCCGCAGATACGGTCACTTTGATGTCATGCTTGCGCAAGCGCGCTGCAATGCCCCCAAGCAGGCGTAGGATTTCAGTGTGCGGCTCAGGCTGATCACCCACTAGGCTCGGATCTTGGGAACTTATGAGATTTGACCGAGTTGTGCCAACCCCGTAGAAGAGCTCCAATTCAGCACCTCAGCCACGCGCCAGCTGCGCCGTCTTCACCACGGCGGAGAGCGATTTTGCTTTCGGATCTTTGACGGCAACGAGAATTCGACGAATATTGTGCATGAATTGATTCGCTATGCCTTAGCTCCGATTCAGCCCAAAGGGAAGGGTACGCACTGCTAGTGTCGCCCGCGATTCGTAGTTATCCGTACGTTTGCTGGCGGTGCGAGGCTTGCGTCCTGCGTTGCACACGATAGGTTCGTGTCAAGCTCCGTATGCGGCCGGGTTTCGTATTCAAAGAAGGATACTGGGCAGGCGCAACAAGTCCCCTCGAGGATACGAGGCGTCAGATCCCAAACATGTCAGGCTCGGCCTACGCGACTTTCGTACCGACGACCGTTCATTCGCTCGGACCCTCTTATGTTCGATACTGAAGTAGACCTGGAATCGCATGTGAGCGCGTTATCTGCGGGTACCGCTCTCCCGGAAGCCATGCTTTGCAGTTACGATGACTAGGCCCGCAGCTTTGACGTCAAGCACATCGCAAATGAAAAGCTATGTCGATTCAGATGCATCTCTGCGCCGCTCGGCGAGCGCCATTGCGCTCGGCGCCGCGGCCTTATTAATTGGCGCAAAGCTCTGGGGCTGGATGGCCACGGATTCAGTGGCCCTTTTGACGTCGGCGGCGGATGCCGTGGTCGATGCGCTGGCGGCGACAGCCACCTTTTTCGGCGTCCGCTTTGCCGTGCATCCTGCTGATTTAGAACATCGATTCGGTCACGGTAAAGGCGAGGCATTGGCAGCATTCACGCAAGCGATCCTACTCGCGGGCACCGCCGCCGTGCTGGCGGCTCAATCTATTTGGCGCTTGATCTATCCTCAGCCGCTCGCGGCGCTCACTTTGGGTATTTTGATCGCGGTCGGCGGTCTTGCAACGTCGAGCCTGCTCGCAGCTATGCAGACCTGGGTCGTGCGGCGTACGGGCTCGACGGCCATTGGCGCAGATCGTGCGCACTATCTCATGGACGCGGCACTCAATGCGGCTGTTCTCGCGGCACTGGCGTTGACCAGCATGACGGGGTGGGAGCGCGCGGATCCGGCAGCCGCTTTGATTATTGCTGGGTGCATGATTGCGGGCGCCCGGCGTGTCGCAGCGAATGCATCGCGCCAGCTCCTGGATCGCGAATTGCCAACCGAGCAACGCGAGCGCATCAAAGCGGCGGCAATCGCTTGTGCTGGCATACGCGGCGTGCACGATCTTCGCACACGGGATGCGGGCGATCGAATCTTTGTTGAGTTTCATCTCGAGGTCGATGGGCATGTCCCCGTGCACGAGGGTCATCGCATGGTTGACACCGCCGAGCGCGCCGTATGCGAGCTCTTTACCAAACAAACAGAAGTGATCGGGCATCTCGAACCCACCGGAATCGAAGACGATCGCCTCGACGACCGCCTGCGCCGTCCGCGACCTCGCTAGGTCTCTTGGCTTCTGAAGCTGGGTGAACCGCAATTTCTCTGCGATGCCTGCACAGCAGAGCACGAATTCCGTGACCGCAGATCATCGTAAGCCGTCACATGGCGCCCGCAAAGCTCGCTCGAGCAGGCTGTCGTGGGCGCGCTAACTTTAAAGCGGCAACGCCAAGGTCGCGGGACAGCATCGTCATAACGCGGAAGGCCATCAGCAGCGGTGCAAGCTTGCTTTGTCGGCCGTTCGGCCGGTGCAATCAACCCCTCAAGGACCAATGGACTCGAGATAGGTCGCGACGGCGTGCATCTGCTCGTGAGGAAGATCCTTGATAACTCCGTGCATCACCGGCGCAGCGCGCAACGCGCTTTGAATAACCAGCATCTGTTTCACGAGGTAAGCGGCGTGCTGGCCGGCGAGTCGTGGGAAAATGTTGTTGCCGCGCGCCTGCGGTCCGTGGCAGGACGCGCAGGCCGGAATGCCTTGCGCAGCGACGCCCTCTTCAAAGATCTGCTTGCCGCGAACCATGAGCTTTGCATCGCCTGGCTTGGGCGGGGCTGCGGCCTGCGTCGCATAGTAGGCAGAGAGGGCCTCGATCGTCGGATCGGTCAGTTGCGATGCCATGCCCCACATATACGCAAGCGCGTCGGGGTCGGCTCTTGTTTGATCTCGAAACGCATGCAGTTGGGCTTGCAAGTAGGGGGCGGTCTGTGCGGCAAGATTGGGGAACGTCGGTGAGGTGCTGCGGCCGCTGACCCCGTGGCAGTTTGCGCAGGTAGTCGCGGCCAGCTGTTGAGCCGAGCGGGCAAGCTCGGGGGCGACGTCGGCTGCTTGCACTGCGCTGCTGGATAATGTGCAAATCGCAACCGCCATGCCGACCAGTGCGGCCGCCGAAATGGGTGTTGTCATGTTAGAAGTTCAACCAGACAAGTAGATAAGTTGTGTTGTTGTTAGAGGCATTTCGCCCGATTCCGGAATAGTTGTTCGCTGCTCCGTTGAATTTGGAGTACCCGACGTACTGCAGCTGCAGCTTGGTGTTGAGCCAGGGCAAATAGTTCACCTCGGCGATATAGCCGCTATTCTCAGGACTGCCGTTCGAGTTGCCGGCGACTCCTCCGTCGGTGGGATAAAGAAGCGCATCCGAGCTACCCGTGGTTGAGAACGCTCCGAGCGCACCGCCGATCATCCGCTGGTAGCTGTATTCGACGGTCGCCTTGGTCGTTCCAAGGCTGTCGCTGGTGTTCGAGGCCAGAGCGTTGGCGAAACTCGAGTTGAGGCGCTGATTTTCGTGAATGTAGGTTGCCAACACGGTGAGCAAATGCTGGTCCCCGATAAATTGGTATTGGACGTCCGCGGCAACGTCTGTGTAGCGGTCAACCGGACCACTCAAGGCGAGGCCGTTGCCCGGTTGGATGCCCGTTTCGATGCCGTAGGTGCCGACGAAGAACGAATGCCGGTCCCACCGATATTCGTAGCCGAGCCGCCAGTACGGCGCGAGGCCCTTCATAACCGCTCCTTGAGTACTGTCAAGCGGGTGGGCGCCCCCAGTCTTGGCTGCAGAGTAGGCACTGAGTTCGGCGTAAAAAGCGTGATCGAGCCATACGTACGCGCCGATGCCGGCGGCATTCTGACCGATTCCGGCGCTGCCACTATCAATCTTGGTCGACGCGTTGGGTGAAGGTGCGACGCTGCTTCCCGAATAAGGAAAGCCCCAAGCCGCGGTTGTATTCCAGGGGTCCTGGACCGTCGGGTTGTTATTCAGCGTAACGCCGAACAACATACTGTGCTTGCTGCTCACTGCAGCTTGCGCAGCGCTGTCCCCTTCGCCGCCTTCCAGCAAGAAGTAGCGCGCGTAGCGGATATCTGTATTGTCAAAGCCGAAGTGGTCTTCCGCGCCGTCGTAAGTCAATTGCATGAAGGCGCCGAGGTTGTCGGCGATCTTGCCAGCGTAAAAGATGCTCGCCTGCTGAGGGAAAAGTATCTCGCCGTCCTTCGCAAATGCTCCGTTAATGGCGCTGTCCGGAAGAGCTGTCGCAGTATGCGTATAGGAGACCTGCAGCATGACCGAAAGTGGCGGCAGAGAGTTGAGCGAGAGTGTCTCGCGCCGCTCCATCGTGACGCCTTTGATTTGCTTCAGATTGTCGGTGACGTAGCCGTTGAGCTTGAACTCGCGACCAAAAGGCGTGAGCTCGGGATACACGGTATGGCAAGCCGCGCACGCCATTCCAGTTTGACGCGCGAAGCTCGGCACTGCCTGCGCCGCGGACATGTACAAGGCCAGCACGAACAGTACCCCTAACGCGGTAACCCGTCGATATGCGTGTTCGTTTGCCCATTTTCGCTTCATGTAGGCACCTGCTTATTATGCGTTGCAGTCGATACGCTTCACGTCAATGAACTCCCAATGCGCGCGCGAAGACGCGTGCATCCAGGAAATTAATTAACGGGCAGTGGGAATTCCGGGACGCTGCGCGGCAGGGCGCCAATGCTCCAGAAGCAAAGTTCCTGTCTCGACAGGAAAAGCGCTAGGCATCAGAGCCGCTTTGCGTAGCTTGCATTGCGAAACAACTCATCAGCTTGTGCCTTTTGCGCATCTGGCATGCTGGCATAGAGGGCTGCAAACAGCGGCGCGAATCTCTTGATTCCGTCGGCACGGGCGTAGGCTATTACGCCATAGGCATTGATATGTTCGACTGCGGTTGTGGCGTTAGCAATTCGCGCACTCGTTAGCTCATCAAGTTTTTTTGCATTGTCGCGCATTGCCGCCGCAACCTTTGCCCATTGCGCTTCCTCGGCCGCGGTTATATTGAGCTTGCCGTGCAGTTCTTTGATGTGTGTTTCGGCGCTGACCGCATTGGACGTTTCCGCCGCAACGGCCGGCGCCGCAGCGAAAGTGATTATGAGAAGAACGGCCGCTGCTGCCATGGCGCGCGCCGCATGTGTGAATCGGCCATTAGGCTCATTCATGACTTGTCCATCCCGTATTTGATTCGACTTTGCGTTATAAAGGCGATGGTCAGGTTTTCATTTGCAGCGTGTCTGTGCGCTAACGTACGTACCTTATTATCCCGTTCCCGATCGCAGCGGTGCGGGCCGCGACGGCGCGGTCCGATTGCGAGCAATTGCAGCGCGCCACGAAGCTCGACGAAAAAAGCAAAAGGCTTAGTTGTCAGTGCGCATCCAGGTGCTTCATGCGTATGACCCTGAGGTCAATACGGCAGGCGTTGCAGTCGCTTGATGAAACTTTTGGAATTCAGATGGCAGCGCGATGGCTCACGCACACGTCGCGCGAATCCTCTATAGTTCGAACACCAATTGAGGTTCGTGACCGCCCTAGAATTTGGATCCGAAAGAGCTGTAATATATTGATAAACAAAGACAGAATGCCCAGGAGAGGACTCGAACCTCCACGGTGTTACCCGCTAGTACCTGAAACTAGTGCGTCTACCAATTCCGCCACCTGGGCGGTGAACCGGAAACAAGGAAGGCCGCGAAATCTACGCATGGAGCTGAGGACTGTCAATTGAACACGCGACGGGGAAAATTTGGGCGGCGCGACCGCAAACCTGCGCCGGCTCGAAAGCAGGGTGCCGGCCGGGGGCCGAAGGTAAGTCCTGAGCACACGGCAAAGCGCGGCACGAACTCGCTCGACGGGCAGCTCGTCGAAGGCACGGTCACCGCCAATCGCGGCGGTTTTGGCTTCTTACGCGTGCCGGGACAGACGGATGAAGTCTTCCTGCCGCCGCCGCAAATGCGCGGGCTTTTGAACGGCGATCGGGTGAGTGCGCGCGTGGCGGGTGATGGCAGAGGCCGCTGGTCGGGTGAGGTGCAGACAGTCCTTGATCGCGGCGTAAAATCCTTCCTTGGAACTATCGAGATTGAGAAGCGCGGCGCCTGGGTCAACGCAGCCGATCGGCGATTGCTGCTACGTTGCAGCGTGGCTGCGGTTGATCTTGCTGGTGCCAAAAATGGTGATTGGGTCATCGCCCGGATTCAGCGCTATGCGACCTCGACTGCGCCAGCGCAGGCCGTGGTCGAGAAGCTTCTCGATCCCACGCGGCCGGTGGAATTGGGTACCGAGGCGGCCATTGCGCGCTTTGATTTGCCGCACCAATTCACAGCCGCCGCTCTGCGTGAAGCGCACAGCTACGGCGATCGGGTGGATCCTGCTGAGGCGGCCTCGCGCATTGACCTGCGCGAGCTGCCGCTCGTCACGATTGACGGTGAGGACGCCAAGGACTTCGACGATGCGCTCTATGCCGAGCCGTATGAAGATGGCTTTCGCCTCATCGTCGCCATCGCCGACGTCAGCTATTACGTGCGCCTGGGCACGGCGCTCGATGCCGAAGCGCGTGAGCGCGGCACGTCGGTGTATTTTCCGACGCGCGTCGTGCCGATGCTGCCGCCGAGCCTGTCGGATCAGCTGTGCTCGCTTGCGCCCAAAGTGGATCGGCTCTGTTATGTCGCCGACATGCTGATCAACCGCCACGGCGCATTGAAAGGCGCGCGCTTCTATCCTGCCGTGATGCGCTCGGCCGCGCGCCTGACCTATACGCTCGCCTACGCGGCATTATTTGAAGGTCAGGCCGCGGCCTGCAGTCAAATAGGCCCGCTGGTGGAGCGGCTGCGCATTCTGGTCGAGGTCTATAAGGTGCTGCACAAAGCGCGCGCGCGCCGCGGCGCGCTGGATTTCGACGCCGCCGAAGCACGCTTTCGGATCGACGCCGCCGAGCACGTGACCGCCATCGATCTCGTCTCGCGCAACGATGCGCATCGGCTCGTAGAAGAATGCATGATCAGCGCCAATGTCGCCGTGGCGGGCGAGTTTGCACGCACGCACACAGCGGCTTTGTATCGGGTGCACGGCCAACCCGAGGAGGCGAAGCTCGATCGGCTCTTGTCAACTCTGACGGCGCTTGGCATCGAGGCACAGATCCCGAAGACCGTGGCGCCGCGTGATCTGCAGGCCATTACGCGCAGGCTTGGCCGGGCGCCGGAGCGTCCGTTCGTCGAATCGCTCGTTATCCGCTCGTTGCCGCAGGCGGTGTACCAGGCGAGCAACATCGGTCATTTCGGCCTTGCCTTGGAGCACTACGCACATTTCACATCGCCCATCAGGCGCTATCCGGATCTCATCGTGCACCGCACCTTGCGCGCGCTCGGTGCGGCGGGCGGTGCGGCCGGCGTACGCTACGAAACGGCTGAGCTTGGACTACTGGGCGAGAGCACCTCGAAGCTTGAGAAGCGCGCGGATGAAGCGGACCGCTACGTCAACAACTTTTTGAAGTGCACGTATCTGCGCGAGCGCATTGGCCAGACATTCCATGGGCTCATCACCACCGTCGTCGACTTTGGCTGCTTCGTGCAGATTCTGGAGGTTGCGGTCGACGGCCTGCTGCATGTGGATCGGCTTACCGATGACTCCTATGAAATGGAAAGCGACGGCCACGGCTGGGTGGGGCGCGAGCACGGTCGCAGGCTGCGCGCGGGTGCGCAGGTAAAAGTCGTGGTCACGGCAGTCAATCCCATCGAGGGACTCATTGATCTGGAGCTCGTTGAAGAGTGACGAGGAAGATTGAGACCATCTTTGGTCTGCACGCTGTGCGTGCGCTTCTCCTGCGCCACCCGGAACGAGTTGTCTGCCTCAAGCTTGCCGCGGAACGCGACGATGCGCGGGTGCGCGAACTTGTGGCACTGGCCAAACGGCACGCTTGTCGCATCGAGCGCGCGGATGCGCGCAGGTTCAAAGAGCTCCTCGGCGACTCGGTGCATCAGGG
>DATCBZ010000035.1:0-2698 GCA_036511555.1 Steroidobacteraceae bacterium | reverse complement strand
GCGCCGCTTGCCGCTGCCAGCAGGTTCATGTGCTGCGAACCAGTGGCCAGCGCCATCGTCAACTTGGTCCAACTGAGAAACTGAAAGCTCACTTGCGCGTCGAGTGTTTCGCGTACCTGCGTGAGCGCAGCAGCGGGAATGCCGGTGGCAATAGTGGCAGACTTGCTCGCGGACTTGCGCGCGAAACCTTCAATGAAGCCGAGGCTGACCCAAGGCGCGGGAGGCGCATTGAGACTGAAGCTTCCCTGCTCCGACGGATCGAAGAGGGCGGGGGTTTGCGCGGCGCGATTCACGGGTGCGAAGTAAGCACGAACACGCCGCGTCACCGGCGCTGCAGCAGAAAAGTAAGTGGAAGCCATTTATTCACCCTGCTCCTGGTAGCTGTAGATCATCACTTTTGCCGATCGGCTGAGTTGATCGCGCTGCGTCGCCACCGCGCCAAACGCTGGCTCATCCCAGAAAATTTGCGTCAGCATGGTTGCCGGAGGCGTGGCGATAAAGCTGAGCTTGGGCGTGTGAAACGGCTGGAGAATCGCGATCAGTTCTTCGTCCATTGCCGAGAGCGCTCTACCGCGATCGAGGCCACCGAAGCTTTGGGTGCCGCAGGTCTGGTAGAGGATTTCGCATTCTTCCGCGACCATGGTCGATGCCAGATCAAGCTCCGCGCCCAACCCGAGCCAGCGCAAAACAAATACGTCACCTGGCAATTGCGCAAAGGGCGCTTCTGATTCTTCAACCAGGATGCCGGGACGCACCGCACCGCGCAGCAGAATCGTACGCTCCGGATTGACAGCGATGAGCCGCGATCGCAGCGCCATATAAAACGAATCTTTTGCATTCTGCATGGTTCATCGCTCCTGAAGCGCCGAATGATTTGTTGAATGGCATCGATTGCCGTCGAATCACAGCGCGGCGAACACTCAAACTGCCTGGGCACGCGCCTCGCGCAGCAGTAGCCGGTAGATGTAGGCCTGGCCAAACGCTTCGTTTGACGCAATCGACTCAATCAGAAAATCCTGCCCTGCAACCGTGACGGCAAGCGTCATGGCAAACAGAGCCTGTGCCGAGGGCAGGTCGAGCGCGCTTACCTGCGCGGCCACGCTGGTCGCCGAGATCATCAGCTCCCATTTCGACTGGCCATTTTCCTTCCACGTCGGCCGCAGCTTGCGCATCATCACAGGACTCACCACCACATCGGCAAATGTCGTCGCCACCAACCCAAGCTCCGACATATCTGTGTCCGAATTGGCGCCGGTTACTTTGAGTTGAGCAGAGGTTCCCCCAGCGCCGCGCAAGAGCGCGTCAGCCAGCATCTGCGCGGCATTATTGGGATTGCGCGCTTCAGTATCGCTCATCGTTCACCCCAGCCTGTTCGCGACGTAAGGACGCAGCCACGCCTGCACCGTTTCGTCCACCAGCGAACTGGAGAAATACTGCATCTGCATCGTGTCGATTTTGATCTTGCTCGCGTTCAACGCAGGCGTAGATTGGGCATTGCGCACAATCTGCGCGCAGGCAGTCTTTACGTCGTCGCCAATCGTCGCGAGACCCGCCGTGTATGTCACCATGACTTCGTTGTAGGGCAGGCCGAGAAAATTCCACGGCAGGCTTAACTGGCCAGTATTGGGATCGCAGTCCACAGTGGTGGGATCAATCGCAATCCATTGGCCGGGCAACGAAAAGGCCCATGCAATTTCAGTGAGCGAGCTGCTGACGAGCTCGCCGCGGCGCGGTTTGCCGTAACGGCCTTCGATGCTCACCAGCGGCGACGTCGCACTCCCAACAGGCGACAGCGGCAGATAACTCAGCAGCACCGTTTGCGATTCCGCGGTGAGGCGCAGTCGCTCCACGTATTGCACCACGTTGAGATCGGGCCGCCGGCAATAGCTGTTGATCAGCGCCGTGGCGGCCGTGATCCAATCGGCCGTAGTGGCGACCGGCAATCCATAATTGGGATAATCCGCTGGCTGCAGATATGCCATACTTCACCCTTCCGCTTATTTGGTATCTGGATTCTGACGAGCGAATGAGGCTCGCATCGATCGAGAGCCTCATTCGCGTGTCTGTATCGCCCGAGCGCGATTTACCGGTCTACAAGCACCTGGTAGTGCGCGTAGTTAGCACCCTTCACCACGGGCGCGCCAAACTTTACCGCCACGTATTGCTGCGTGAGGGAGTTGGGCAGGCCGAGCTGGAAGATGCGCGGAGTAGGATCGCCGAGCCAGTGGTACTCGATCAGGTCTTCCGTGACGATGTACGCCGGAAGCACAGCCGAGCCCGAGCCAGGAGTGCCCGTGTAGCTGAGGCTCCAGTCGGGGATGAGAGGCAGATCGCCGGCCTGCGTTGAAAGCATCTTCACGCGAATGCCGCCGGTGATGTTGTCAGTGTTCAACACCACGTTGAACTCCGTCTTCATCTCGCGATCAATCAGGTCGAGCAGCACGGGGTTGGCATAGATGGCCGTCGGCCGCACATAGTAGCCATTGTTGGCCACCATCTGCGCAACTGCCGACTTGATGCCATCCACAATCGACGCCGTGGTGCCGATGGTGACCGTGTTGCCGCCCGCGGCGATCTGCGCCAGCACGCCCATGTATTGCGTGGTGGTGGGTGTGCTGAGGCTGGTGTCATTGCCGTTCCAGAGAGCGACGTCGTGCGAGACCATCACTCCGCTCACCGTGTCGACCAGATCCTTGGC
>DATCBZ010000034.1:0-10641 GCA_036511555.1 Steroidobacteraceae bacterium | reverse complement strand
CGCCGCTCGTCATGACGCCGGTGCAAAGCGCAATGTAGCTCCTGTGAATCTCGCGCGCCGCAAGCTGCGCGACGAGGGCGGTGTGCGCCTCGGGCGTGCGCGCGATCACGAGCAGCCCGCTCGTGTCCTTGTCGAGCCGGTGCACGATGCCGGCGCGCGGCACGCGCGCAAGCTGCGGGTCAAAGGCGAGCAGGCCATTCTGCAAGGTGTGGTGCGAATTGCCCGCGCCCGGGTGCACCACGAGGCCTGCGGGCTTGTTGATCACGAGGAGGTGCGCATCGCTCCACACGACATGCAGGTCCATCACCTCGGATGCCACCGAGCCGATGAGCGCCATGCGGGCGTTGATCTCCACCGCTTCATCGCCGCGCACGACATCGCGCGGGCGCGGCAAGCGTCCGTCAATCGTGACGGCGCCGGCGCGAATCCACTCCTGCAGGCGCGCGCGCGAATACTGCGGCAGGGCTTTGGCGAGCGCCTGATCGAGGCGCAGGCCGGCAAGTCCCGCCGGCAGCTCGAAGCGGTGGCTGCGGAACTCGGACGGCTCGGGCGCAGTCCCAGCCCCGGTTAAGGGATTCGTTATACTTGCGCGCTTGCCTACCGCCGAATTCAATGAAAGGTCCTGCTTGAAATCAACATTCCGGTCATGGCGAGCCTGGCTTGGCGCGTTTGCATCACTCACGCTCCTGTGCGGCTGCAGCCTGTTTCATCGCCACCGCGAGGACAAGCTTGCCAAGGCAACTCCCGAGCAACTGTACACACTCGCGCATAAGCAGCTGAACTCCTACGATTTCAAGACGGCCATCAAGACCTACGAGGCCCTGACGACGCGCTTTCCGTTCACGGACCAGGCGCGCCAGGGCCGGCTTGACCTCATTTACGTCTACTACAAGGAAGGCGAGCGCGAGTCGGCGCTCGACGCCGCCGATCAGTTCGTGCGTGAGAACCCGACTCATCCGCGGGTCGACTACGCATGGTACGTGAAGGGCCTGATCGATTTCGAGCGGGTGCCGAACATCCTCGAGCGCGCCTTCCACGCCGACCTGAGCCAGCGTGCGCCCTCCAATGCGCGAAAGTCCTTCGACGCCTTCCGCACCGTGGTTGAGCAGTATCCGAAGAGCGAATACGCCTTCGATGCGCGCCAGCGCATGGTGTTCCTGCGCAATCGTCTGGCGGACTACGACGTCAGCGTCGCGCGCTACTACGTCAAGCGCGGCGCCTATGTCGCCGCCGCGCAGCGCGCCAAGCAGACCATCGAGCAGTTCGACGGCGCACCGGCGGTGCGCACGGCGCTTCGGATCCTGATCGATTGCAATGATCGCCTGGGCTTGAAACCGCTCGCCGATCAGGCGCACGAGGTGTACGCATTCAACTATCCGGCCGGCGAACGCGAGCCGGAGGACATCCCGAAGAAGAGGTGGTGGCGCTTCTGGTAGCGGCTAGCGCCGGTAGCCGTTCGTAATCGGGTAGCGCCAATCGCGCCCGAAGGCGCGGCGGCTGACGCGCACGCCGGGCGGCGCCTGGCGGCGCTTGTATTCATTGCGCTTCACGAGATCAAGCACGCTTCCCACCGTCGCCTTGTCAAAGCCGCGCGCAACGATCTCATCCACCGACAGATCCTCCTCGATGAACGCCTCGAGTATGGGATCGAGCACCTCATAGGGCGGCAGCGCATCGGAATCCTTCTGATCGGGGCGCAGTTCGGCCGAGGGCGGCCGCTCGATCACGCGTTGCGGAATGACGCGCCCGAGTGAGTTGCGATAGGCCGCCAGGCGATACACCAAAAGCTTGCTGCAATCCTTAATCGGCGCAAAGCCGCCTGCCATGTCGCCGTAGAGCGTCGCGTAGCCGACCGCCATCTCGCTCTTGTTGCCGGTCGTGAGCAGCATCTTGCCGGACTTGTTTGAGATGCCCATGAGGATCAGCATGCGGCAGCGCGACTGAATGTTCTCCTCGGCGCTGTCGGGACTTTTGCCCGCGAATTCGGACTTCAATGCGGCAAGCGTGGCTTCAAACATGCCCTCGATGGAGATGAGGCTGTGTTTGACGCCGAGCGTGCGCGCCTGTTCGGCGGCATCCTCCAGACTCATGCGGGCGGTGTAGCGCGAGGGCATCATGACGACATGCACGCGCTCGGCGCCAATGGCATCGACCGCGATCGCAAGCGTGAGCGCCGAATCCACCCCGCCCGAAAGTCCCAACACGACTCCCGGAAAGCGGTGCTTCGCTACGTAGTCGCGCACACCGAGGACGAGTGCGCGGTACACGCTTTGCGCATCGGCGAGCTCCGCTGCAATGAGCGTGGGCCGCGGCACGACCGAGCCGTCCTTGGCGCGGTCGAACTCGACCAGGTAGGTGCCTTCGACAAAGGCCGGCGCGCGCGCCACCAGCACGCCTTGCGCGTCCATGACGAACGAGTTGCCGTCAAATACGAGCTCGTCCTGACCGCCGACGCGGTTCACGTACACGAGCGGCAGATTCAGTTCGCGCACGTGCGTGCGCACCACCTCTTCGCGTTCGCGCTGTTTGTGAATCTCGTAGGGCGAGGCATTGCTGACGATCAGAAGCTCAGCGCCCGCCGAGCGCGCCATCTGTGCAGCCTCCGGGCCCCAAATGTCCTCGCACACCAGAAGCCCCATGCGAAAGCCGCAGCACTCGACCACCGTCGGTTGCGCGCCCGGGCGAAAGTAGCGCTTCTCGTCAAAGACCTTGTAGTTCGGCAGCTCGCTCTTTCTGTGATTGGCGACGAGCACACCGCCAGAGAGCAGCGCGAGGGCGTTATAGATGACGCTGCCGCTGTACTCCGGATAGCCGACTGCAACCGTGGCGCTGCCGATGTCGGTGCGGACGCGATTCAAGCCCGCCTCGATCTGGCGGCGAAAGCCGCGATGAAAGAGGAGATCCTCCGGCGGGTAGCCCGAGAGAGCCAGCTCCGGGAAAACGATGAGATCCGCAGCAAGCTCACTCTGCGCCTGCCGCGCGGTCTCAATGACACGCGCGGTGTTACCCTGCACATCACCGACCAGGAGATCGATCTGTGCGAGCGCGACCTTCAAGGTATCGCTCACGGCGCGCTAGCGGTGCCGGCGTAGCGCGGACTTCTTGGCAGGCTTGCCGCGGGCGCGGGTCTTCTTGATGAGAGGCGAGCTGGCGCGCGCGGCGGGTTTTTTGACTGCGCTGCGCTTCTTCTTAGCAGTGCGTGCGGCAGCGGCACGCGCCACCGGCGCCACCTGTCGGCGCACGCCGCGGCGCTTCAGGACCTCGCTCATCGTCTTGCCCAGATCCGCCGGCGACTTCACCGTGCGCACGCCCGCATCCGTCAGTGCCTGATATTTTTCGGCCGCCGTGCCCTTGCCGCCCGCGACGATGGCGCCGGCGTGGCCCATGCGCTTGCCGGCGGGTGCGGTGACGCCTGCGATATAGGCCACCACGGGCTTGGTTACGAACTTTCGAATGTAGGCTGCGGCCGCCTCTTCATCACTGCCGCCGATCTCGCCCACGAGGATGATGCCTTCAGTGCGCGGATCGCGTTCGAAGAGCTCGAGCACGTCAATGAAACCCATGCCGCGCACGGAATCGCCGCCGATGCCGACACAGGTGCTCTGGCCCAGATCCGCGCGCGTCGTCTGAAAGACCGCCTCGTAGGTGAGCGTTCCGGAGCGCGACACGATGCCGACCACGCCTTTTTTGTGAATGAAGCCGGGCATGATGCCGATCTTGCATTCATCGGGCGTAATGACGCCGGGGCAATTGGGCCCGACGAGACGCGTCGTGGAGCCTTGCAGCGCAGCCTTGACGCGCACCATGTCATTGACGGGCACGCCCTCGGTGATGCAGACGACGAGCTCCAGGCCCGCATCCATGGCTTCAAGGATGGCATCCGCGGCAAACGCCGCCGGCACATAGATCATGCTCGCGGTGGCGCCGGTTGCGGCAACCGCATCCGCCACCGTGTCAAACACCGGCTGCCCCAGGTGCTGTTCGCCGCCGCGGCCCGGAGTCACGCCGCCCACGAGCTTCGTGCCGTAGGCGAGACTCTGCTCGGAATGAAAAGTGCCCTGGCGTCCGGTGAAGCCCTGGCAGATGACGCGGGTGTTGCGGTTGATCAATATGCTCATGCGGACGCCTGCTTGGCCAAGGCAATGACTTTGCGCGCCGCGTCGGTCAGGTCCACCGCCGGCGTAATGGCAAGGCCGCTCGCGGCGAGAATCTCGCGCGCCTGCACGGCATTCGTGCCCTCGAGCCGCACCACCACCGGCAACTTAACGCCGACCGCCTTCACCGCCTGCACGACCCCTTCGGCAATGATGTCGCAGCGTACGATGCCGCCAAAGATATTGATGAGCACGGCACGCACTTTGGGGTTCGAGAAAATAATTCCGAAAGCAATCGCCACGCGTTCGGCAGTCGCGCCGCCGCCGACGTCGAGAAAGTTTGCAGGCTTGCCGCCGTGCAGCTGGATGAGATCCATGGTCGCCATCGCAAGGCCCGCGCCATTGACCATGCAGGCAATATCGCCATCGAGGGACACGTAGTTGAGCTCGTGTTCGCTCGCCCGGCGTTCGAGCGGGTCCTCCTGCTCCGGATCGCGCAGCGCCGCCATCGCCGGCTGGCGAAAGAGCGCATTGGCGTCGATATTGATCTTGGCATCAAGGGCCACGAGCTTGCCCTCGCGCGTCACGATCAGCGGGTTGATCTCAAGCAAGCTCGCATCCTCATCGATGTAGAGCCGATAGAGCGCCATCACGAGCGACTGGAACTCGGCGATCTGTGAACCGGCAAGCTTCAACGCAAAAGCAAGCTTCCTGCATTGATAGGGTTGCAGGCCGGCAACCGGATGCACGTTGACCGCGATGATCTTCTCCGGCGTGTGCTGCGCAACCTCCTCGATGTCCATGCCGCCCGACTGCGAGGCGATGACGGCGATGCGGCCGCGATCGCGGTTCAGCGTGAGCGACAGATACAGCTCGCGCTCAATGTCGGAGCCTGACTCGACATAGACGCGCTCAACGGGCAGACCCTCCTTGCCGGTCTGCGCCGTCACCAGGCGCTGCCCGAGCATGCGCGATGCCGCCGCACGCAGCGCCGGCAGCGTCCGCACGAGCTGCACGCCGCCCGCTTTGCCGCGACCGCCTGCGTGCACCTGCGCTTTGACGACCCATAAAGAGCCGCCGAGCGTCTGCGCCGCAAGCACCGCTTCCTGGGCGCTTGCGGCCACGACGCCGGCCGGCACCGGAATGCCGTAGCGACGGAAGAGCTCCTTAGCTTGATACTCGTGCAGATTCATCGTGGGTTCGCCTCGCGCGCAATCACCTATTGTCCCGAAAACGCTGCGCAGTGACCAGCGTGTGAAGATGCTAAAGTCGCAGCCCCGCTCGCACGCCAAGGTTTCAAGCCGCCAACGCCACCATGCCGGGTCAGTCCGCGCCTGCTCTCCTGGTTCGACGCGATCTCGCCTGGCGCGTGATCGGGCTCGTCAATCTGTATCGACTGCTGTTGCCGCCGGTGCTGTTGGGACTGCAGTGGCTTGCAGGTCAGGGCACGCTGCTCGCGCCGCATCCGGCGTTGTTCCTGTCGGCGCTGGTCGCCTACTTCGCCGCCGGAGCACTGCTCGTCATCGCGCGGCGCCTGTCCTGGGCGAGCCTGCGTGGCGTCGCACTCGTCAATGCCGGCATCGATGCAGTGGGCATATCGCTCATCCTATACGCAAGCGGCGGCGTGACGAGCGGCCTTGGGATTCTTCTGGTGCTGCCGGTGGGCGCGATGGCCGTGCTCGCCGAGCACCGCGATGCCTTTCTGATCGCCGCGATGGGCGCACTCGGCGTCCTTCTGCAGCAGATCCTGATCTACGCCGAAGGCGGCGCGCTTGCGAGCGATTTCATGACCGCCGGCGTCATCGGCGTCGTGCTGTTTGCCATCGCCCTGTCGGCGTGGCCGATCGCGCACCGCTTGCGCGAGAGCGAGGCGCTGGTGCGCCGTCAGGAGATCGACCTTGCAAACCTTGCGCAACTCTCGCAATACATCGTGCAGCACCTGCGCGAGAGCATTCTGGTCGTCGATACGCACGATCGCGTGCGGCTCATCAATGAATCCGCAGCGCAGATGCTGGGTGATCGCAGCGCCTACCCGGGAGCTCTCTTGGGCGAGGCATCGCCGCGCTTGTTGTATCTTCTGGTGACTTGGCGCACCCAGGCGCGAAGCGAGCCCGAGTCACCCGCGACCTTCACCGCCGCCGACGGCGCACGCATCATCCGCCCGCACTTCGCACCATTGGGGGATGCGAACCCGGCGCCGATCCTGGTGTTCCTCGAGGATACGAGCCTGCTTGCCGAGAAGGTTCAGCAGTCAAAACTTGCAGCGCTCGGACGCTTGAGTGCGAGTATTGCGCACGAAATCAGAAATCCCGTCGGGGCGATGAGTCACGCCGGCCAGCTGCTTGCGGAGTCACCGCGGCTCGCGGATGAAGATAGGCGTTTGACGGAGATCATCTGCACCAACTCGGCGCGCGTCAGCGCCATCATCAATAACGTGCTGCACCTGTCGCGCCGCGAGGAGACACGCATCGAGCGCCTGTCGCTGCGCGACTGGATCGAAGAATTCCACGACGAGTTCTGCGACACGATGGAGCTGCCGCAGCAGCGTGTGACGATCACCGGTGTCGAGATGCAGCTCGACGTGCGGGTGGATCCCAGTCAATTGCGCCAGGTGGTCTGGAATCTGTGCGACAACGTGCTGCGCCACGCAACCGCCACCGCGCCGGATGCGCCGATCGAAATCCGTTACGGCCGCTTGGGCCCGGGCTTGCGCCCCTATCTTGAGGTCGCCGATCGTGGGCCCGGCGTTGCGCCGGAAAATCTGGAACGCATCTTTGAGCCATTTTTCACGAGCGGCCACGGCGGCTCGGGCTTGGGTCTGTTTCTCGCGCGCGAACTGGCACAGACAAGCGGCGCGACGCTTTTGTATGAGCCGCGCGCCGGCGGAGGCAGTATCTTTCGCCTCGTGTTCGCCGACCCCAACCGCTGGATCCAAACATGAGTAGGCCGCTGGTCCTGATCGTCGACGATGAGCCTGATCTTCTGGAACTCGTCAGTCTCACGCTAAGCCGCATGCAGCTTGAAACGCAGACGGCGCTCAATCTTGCGACAGCCCGACGGCTCCTGCAGGCGCACAGTTTTGATCTCGTGCTGACCGACATGCGCCTGCCCGATGGCAACGGCCTGGATCTCGTTGCGTACATTCAGGAACACCACGTGAGCCTGCCGGTCGCCGTCATCACCGCGCACGGCAACGTCGAATCGGCCGTGCGTGCGCTGAAGCTCGGCGCCTTCGATTTTGTTTCCAAGCCGCTGGACTTGGGGGTGCTGCGCAAGCTCGTCGCAAGCGCACTCAAACTGCGCTTCGGGTTTGATGGCGCAACGACGCTCACGATGCAGGGACCGCGCCTCCTCGGCGCGTCCGCGGTGATGCAGCAGCTGCGCGAAATGATCGTGCGCGTGGCGCGAAGCCAGGCCCCGGTGCATATCTGCGGCGAATCGGGCACCGGCAAGGAGCTGGTCGCGCATTTGATTCACGACAGCGGCGCACGGCGCGAGGGGCCGTTCATCGCCGTCAATTGCGGCGCGATCCCCACCGAACTCATGGAGAGCGAGCTCTTCGGTCACAAACGCGGCAGCTTCACGGGCGCCGTCGCCGACAAGAAGGGACTCGTGCAAAGCGCCGAAGGCGGCACTTTGTTTCTGGATGAGATCGCCGACCTGCCGCTGCACATGCAGGTGAAGCTCTTGCGCGTCGTGCAGGAGAAAACGGTGCGCGCGGTGGGTGAGGCGCGCGAGGAGCCGATCGATGTACGCATCCTCTCCGCCACCCACAAGAATCTTGCCGAACTCGTAGCCGAAGGCCGTTTCCGCGAAGATCTATTTTACCGCATCAATGTCATCGAAATGCGCGTGCCCGCTTTACGTGAGCGGCGCGAGGACATTCCGGACTTGGCGGCGATGATTCTGCGGCGGCTCGCGCGGCGCATGGACGCGGCGGCGCCGGAATTGACCGCGCAGGCGCTCGAAACCCTGCAGCAGTACAGCTTTCCCGGCAACGTGCGCGAGCTTGAGAACGTCCTCGAGCGCGCGCTTGCCTTGTGCACGGGCGGCGTCATCACGGCGGAGAATCTGCACTTGAGGAGCGACATCAAAGCGGCCGCTGAGCCCGCCGCCGCGCCGCATCCTTCCGCCCCGGGTGCGCTGGGCGCGCAGCTCGAAGACATGGAGCGCGATGCCATCGTGAAGGCGCTGGAGAAGACGCGCTACAACAAGACCGCCGCCGCCAAGGTGCTCGGCATGAGCTTTCGGGCTTTACGCTATAGGATCAAGAAACTCGGCATCGAGTAGCGCGCCGCTTCAGTGCTACCCCACGACAGGAGTGTGAGCGTCAACGGCGGGAGTGACAAACCGCGTCAGTTTGTGACCCACGTGCCTCCCCCGCCGTCAGCTAATGACCTGGTTTCGACGCCTCGAAACCACGCTTTACAGCCTATAAACCCTGTTTAATCATATGGTTATTGAATTAGCTCACCCGCGGCACGGGCCTTGCATTGTCCAAGTCCACGGCAGCTACGGGCGCCGTAGATTTCGATTCAACAATGTCACTAGGAGCCTCCATGAAGTCGTTACAAAAGGGTTTTACCCTCATCGAGTTGATGATCGTTATTGCGATCATCGGCATCTTGGCCGCGATCGCGATCCCGGCCTATCAGAACTACACCATCCGCTCGCAGGTCACTGAAGGCTTGAGTCTGGCGGAAGGCTGGAAGACAGGGATCAGCGAATACTACGATCAGAACGGCTCGTTCCCGACGACCTCATCGACCACGGGCGGCCCCGGTGCGATCGCTCAGATGGGCGCCAGCAGCGGTAAGTACGTGAGCGCGGTTGCTGTCGGTGCCGGCGGCCAGATCCAGATCACTTATTCGGGAAGCCAGGTCAACTCGAAGATCACCGGCTTGGTGCTTGATCTCTCGCCGGGCCTCAACAAGAATCAGGACGTTGTGTGGATTTGCGGCAAGGCGGCGGTCCCGACTAATACGACGGCCGGCACGGCCGACGCGACGACCATCCCCGCGCAGTATCTGCCCTCGACCTGCCACGCGTAATTACGCGTCAGTCATCTCACGAGGCGCAGGCCTCACATGACGGCAAAGCCCCTCCCCGCGGAGGGGCTTTGTCTTTTGGGAAGCGAGTCACGCAGCGAGGGCAACGCCCTGTGCGACTATGTTGCAGATTTGACAATTGCCTCAGTCGGCTAGTCCGGTAGACTGGGGTCTTAACGTGCGGGATCGATTGCCATAAGTTCATGAATGATAACGTGTCTTTAGCGCTCGGAGGGTCACGCTCGGGCTTGGGCGGCCTGCCGCAACGCCTCGTGCAGGACGGGGTCGTTGAAGAGGCGGCCATGCTCGATGCGCTGAACGTCTCGCGCGAGCGCAAATCAAGCGTCGTGACGCAGCTCGTCACGAGCGGCGCCGCCAAGGCGCGCGATATCGCGATTGCCGCAGCCGCCGAGTTCGGCGTGCCGCTGTTTGATCTGGATGCGCTGAACCCGGATACCGAAGTCATTCGCCTAGTGAGTGAGAAGCTCCTCGCCAAGCACCGGGTACTGCCGCTCTTCAAGCGCGGCAAACGCATGTTCCTCGCAGTCGCCGACCCGACGATCATGCATGCGATCGATGAGATCAAGTTTCAGACGGGCTTGGGTGTCGAAGCGGTCGTCGTTGAGGACGACAAGCTGCAAAGGGCGGTCGACAAGGCGATCGAGCAGGCCGATGCCCAGATCGCGACCTTCTCCGAAGAAGACGGCATTGATCTTGAGAACCTGGAAGTCAGCGGCGGCGACGATGACGTCGAGATCAGCCGCGATGATGTCGAAGATGCGCCCATCGTGCGCTTCATCAACAAGCTCATGCTCGATGCCATCCGCCGCGGCGCCTCCGACATTCACTTCGAGCCGTACGAGAAGCTCTATCGCGTGCGCTTTCGCATGGACGGTGTGCTGAAGGAAATCGCCCAGCCGCCCGTGCAGCTTGCGGGCAAGCTCTCCGCGCGTCTCAAGGTCATGTCGCGCCTGGATATCGCCGAGCGCCGCATTCCGCAGGACGGGCGCATCAAGATGCGCCTGTCGAGAAACCGCGCCATCGACTTTCGCGTCAGCACCTGCCCGACTCTCTTCGGCGAGAAGATCGTGCTGCGTATTCTGGATCCGGCGCAGGCCGCGCTCGGCATCGATTCGCTGGGTTACGAGCCGTTCCAGCGCGATCTGTACACGAAATTTCTCGCGAAACCCCAGGGCATGATCCTCGTCACCGGGCCCACGGGCAGCGGCAAGACCGTCTCGCTCTACACGGGCCTGCACATCTTGAATCGTGAAGACACCAATATCTCCACCGCCGAGGATCCGTCCGAAATCAATCTGCCCGGCGTCAACCAGGTCAACGTCAACCCGAAGGTGGGACTTACGTTCGCCGCGGCGATGCGCGCGTTCCTGCGCCAGGATCCCGATGTCATCATGGTCGGCGAGGTGCGCGATCTGGAGACCGCGGAAATTGCCATCAAGGCGGCGAAGACGGGGCACCTCGTGCTTTCCACATTGCAT
>DATCBZ010000033.1:0-5846 GCA_036511555.1 Steroidobacteraceae bacterium | reverse complement strand
ATACGCCTGCATGTTGTCGCCCCATCGATCAAGCGTATGCCCAAGAAAGACGAGATCACGGTAGTTCTTAAGGCCCTCCTGAAAATCGTGACCTGCGAGCACCGTGTACAAATAACGCGATTCGGGCTGATCGGGCAGGCGTTCGAGCTGCCAGAACCAGCCGTAGTGCTTGGCTTCCTCTTTGGCGAGGATCGAATCGAGCATCTTGCCGCCGTGCACGCGCGCGATGGCGTCATCAAGTTGCGTGCGTTCGGTATCGAAGGACTTGAGCGCGCTTTCGTAATACTCGACCGCCTGGGCGTTCGCGCCGAGTTTGCCAAATGCGTACGGCACGGCGAGATAAGATTCCTGCACGGCTGCGTCCAGAAGGTCGCGATTGCGCAACTCGAGCCACGGAGTAAGCGCGCGCCGATAATTGCCGAGGGTCGCATCGGCCCAGCCGGTTGCCAGCAGCGCCTTGTCCGCGGACGGGCCCTTCAAGCGCACACGGCTCAGGGGCAGTAGCGCCTGTTGCGGCTCCTTCGCCTGCAAATAACCAAACCCCAAAGCAAGATTGGCGCGATCCTTCAGCGCCAGAAGCTCGCTCTGGTCGCTTTGCAGCGTACCCACTTGGGTGAGCACCGGATCCGCTGCCGGTAGTCTGCCAACGCGAATCAGGGCGACACCCAAATTGAAGCGTGCATAGTCCATCCAGTCCGCGGGCCCCTTCCAGCCGTTCAATAGTTGTATTGCGTCATCAAAGCGACCCAGGCCGAGCAGCACGTTCGCGTACAGATGCTCGCGCTCGGCGTCAAGAGTTCCCGGCAAAGGACCTTGCACTCGGCGGATGGCCTGTTCGGCGCGATCAAGATACCCGCGCACGTACCAGACTTGCGCAAGATAGAACCAGGCGCGGTTGCGCACCGCCGCCGGAATATTCTGCGTCAGCAGCTTTTGGAATAGATCGCCTGCCTCGTTGTGCAGTCCAAGCGACAGATATAAACCGCCCAGCAGCAGTTGCGAGTCCGCTTCGTGGTGCGCGAGCAGATTCCAGTGCTCGTAGGCCTTTAGGCGGGTAATCGCCTCGAAATCATCATCCTGATACAAATAAAAGAGCACATCACCGTAATGCAGGTCGCGCACGCGTGTCGGCGGCAGCTTCTCGGAATCCTTGTGCGCAGCGGCCGCCGGATAGGCCGCGAGCATCGCGATGACGGCAATGAGAACTGACGAGCGCATCGGCGAAGACGGAGATCCTATTCCCAATCCTTGATTTCAAATTCCGGCTGCTGACGGCGCTGCCGGTCGTTGATCTTCAGCTCAAGGTATTTGGCGCCGATCGCCTTTTCGAACTTGAGCGTCGCGCCGCGTCGATAATCCCGCTCGTGCGGACCCTGGCCACTGAAGAAGGCGACAAGTTCGTGCTGGCCGGCCTTTAGATTCCCAAGGTACAGCCGCTGCACCCCGCCTTTAGTAAGCGCTTCAACTTCCAGCGGTGTGTACAGATAGTTCGCCACCTCCTTCTGGTCGATCTTCAAGGTGACGGTGTCAAGAGCAAAGAAATCGCCAACGTCCATTGAGAGGAACACCGCGACCTGCGTATTGGCGGGGAACAGGAGCTCCTCTTCGAGTACGAATAGATCGCGGTTGAGGTCAACAACGTCCTTCTTCAAGCCTTGGATGTCCTGGTCGAGACCGCGGGTGTCGGTTGCGGGCTCAGAAGTGCTGGCCGGCGCCTGATCGGTGGCAGCAGCGGCAGTAGGACTTGCCGGCGCCGCACCTGCGGCGGGCTTGCTCGCGCCAGGCGCAGCACTCGCGGCGGGCTTGCTCGCGCCAGGCGCAGCACTCGCGGCGGGCCGTGCCGTGGCAGGCGGCACGGCGGCAGGCTGCGCAAACGCGCTCGTCTGCGCGCCGACGAGCAGCATGCCAGCTGCAAGCGCTGCAAGCCTCAGCGCGGCCGCTTTGGAAGTAAGGATCCCTAAATGAGACACGAACTGAAGCATAAGTCTCCGATCATTCGTTCAGCAGCACGCGCAGCTGCTGCAAATACAATGGCTCGAATTTCGAGCTGAAATCACGATGTACCTGACGCACAACCCCGCCACGGTCAATAAGCAGGGTCATCGGTAGATTGTCCACGAGATAGCTGCGCGCTACTGCTTTTTGGGGATCAAGCAATAGCGCAAAGCCAAGCGCCTGAGCGCGGGCGAACTCAAGCGCACCCGTCTGATCGTCGTCAACATTGACTCCGAACACCTGCAGGCCCGCGGAATGGTACGTCTTGAAGCTCTTGTCGAGGGCTGTCAGCTGCGGGCGGCACTGGCCGCAGCGGCTCCCCCAGAAGCTCAAGACCACCACTTCGCCGCGATGTTCGGACAGACGCACATTAACGCCGTTGACGGCGTGCAACGCAAAGTCGGGCGCGTCGCGCCCGAGGAGCGCATACCCTGTCGCCGCCGACGTCACCAGCGCCGCTGCCGCTACAGCGACCGCGAACGCTGCTGTCCATGTGGTGCGCGTAAGGCCCGCGCGATCGTTCGGCTGTTGCCGGCCCAAGAAGTATCCTCCGCAAACTGGGTGACACGGCACGCCGACAGCGGCGCACGGCGAACCCTCGCACGGCGAAGTTTACAGCGTCAATGAACAGCGCACGAATCCGAGCAGGTGAGCGCATTTTGATCCGGGATCAAAAAACACACCAAAAGCGTCTGCGTTGCGCGACAGCCATGGCCGCGCCCCTTAATCGATAGCGCTTAAGCCCCGATCTTGCCGTTCACGATCGGCGCGAATGCGGTAATCGCATCGAGGCTGGCGCCACTGCCGAGGCCCTGGGTAGGAAAGAGCGTGCCGAACTGGCCCTGCTCTCCGTGCAGTGCCATGTAGTTCAGAATCACTGTCTGTACGAGCTGCTCGACCGAGTTTGCCGCGGGGCTTGAGGTGGTGTTTACCGAACCGTCGGCGTCGTAGAAGCCGATCTGCTGACTCGTTGCACCGTGCAAGAGTGCCGGCCTGCCCTTCGGGTTGTAGACCAGCATTATCGAGGCTGCCGTCGTCTGGTTGTCGCTTGCCCACATGAGTTTGCCGCGGCCGTCGACGCTGTTGTCCACCATGCCGTTGGCGTTCAGCGAACCATCGCTGAATACATAGATCATAAGCGGCAGGCCGACCCGAGCGGCGTACTCGAGGCACGCGCCGATGCACACTCCCGCCTGAAAGTTACGATCCTCGCCGGTAGCGCGGCCCTGGCCGTGGTAGTCAAAACCGCCCATCTCGATCGTGCCGGCGCCGGCGAAGCCGTTGATCACCATCTTCATGATCGCGGCGGTCTTTTGGTAATCGGAATTCGCCGCGTACTCGGCCGATGAGAAGATGCCGCTGCCGCCAACGATATTGGTATCAAGATCCGGGTTCAACGCGGCGGGATTGCCAAACGTGTTGACGAGGTCCGCGGATTTCACGTAACCGCAACGCAGCGCCGTCTTGATCGCCGTGTCGCGCGTCAGCATATTGACTTGCCCCAGCTTGCCACCGAATGCATTCGGGTCAGTGCCGCCGCTGATGCGGGCAATTGACTCCAGCACCGAAACCGCATCGCCGGGATTGGAGAACAGCGTACCCAGCTGGCCGGTGTTGACGAGGCCAGTGACGTCGCTTGCCTGATCCACGACGGTCGGCGTGACCGTCAGATCAATCATGTCGGCCGGCGCAACCGAATTGCCGCCCGACACGGTCGGCTCCGAGCCGATTAGGGTCAAAAGCTGTCCGCCGGCGCCCGCCTTCCAAATCCCATACATGGGATTGTGCGGGTTATTCATCGTGTCGTTCTCGGAAAGCGCCGCGATCACGGCACCATTGGTGCCTGCGCGGGTACCTGCTGCGGTGCGCGACAGGATGCCGCGCAGCATGCCGCCGTCGGAATGCCAGGCAAGCCCGAGCGAGGTGTCAACGAAGTTGTTGGTGGCACTGCCGGGATTAGGGGAATTGGGGACCATGTCGCCCGGCAGGCCTAAATTTGCATAGCCTGCGGCTGAGAGAAAATCGAGCTGACCGCCCTGTCCGCCGATGAGCGCCTCCGAGCCGTTCAGATTTGCGCCGCCCGCCAGATCAAACGCAATGAACGGGATCTTGCCGGCACCCGAAGTTGCGATGCCGCATTGCTGGCGCAGCGCATCGATGTCGCTGGCGAGCGCGGCTTGCGCCACACGCGGATTCGCAAACAGGCTGAAGAACGTCGGCGCCGTAATGTAGGCGGCGCCGGTTAAAAAACCGCGAGCGAGAAAATCGCGCCGGCTCTGCGGACGCCCGTGATTGTCATGGCGAATGGGTTCGTGAAGCGCAAGCTTTCGGGGCGGCTTCGTACGGATGATCATGGCGCGCGTTCTCCTAAGACCCGATCAGTGCAGCACGATCGCGGCGCTGCCGAGTACGGCGGCACACGCGGCGGTCGTGACAGCGGCGGTGCGTCCGGCGCCGTTTTGTCCATTGCTCAACAGAGCTATGAGGTTATTGAGCTCAGTCGTCACCTCTGCGACGGTCGGCTGGGTCGCGATTTGAACGCCGTGGGCGTCAACAATCTGCGCTTTGGCGATGAGCGGATTGATTACGAGATTGACATTGCTTTGGTTTGCGAAGTACGTCCCGGCGGGCTGCGTCAGATCAAGCGCGGGGAAGAATTTCGCGCTCAGAGTCGGGCTTTTGACAAGCTCACTGCAGAACTCGATGGCAAGCTGCGCGAGCGCCTGCTGGTTCGATGCGCTGAATGCGTCGATCGCCTCGGTCGCAGGCAGCGACTGCTGTACGCTTGCAAAAGTACTGGCGACACCGCTGTCGGTAACCGGCACGCCGGTTATGTTCGACATCGTGTAGAGGAGCTTGTCAAAGGTGCGCGCACCGAGGTCAGGATTGACAGGCGTGTCAACCGGCGCCGGCGGCACCGGCGCGGGCGCTGCGGCAACCACATGACTTTTGCCGGCGATCTTTTCGAACGTCAGGAAGATCTGATCCGAAGCCGGACCTTTCTCCAGTGCAATCGCGGTGCCCACGGTCGAGAGGATCTGACCGGCGGTCGGCGAGTAGTTGGCCGCGGTGACCGTCGTATTCAATGGGATGTACGCCTGTCCGACGCCGACCTCGGCGCCATTCAAGCCAATGCGGATACCTGCGATCGGGATATTGCTCGGCTTTTGCGTCGGATCGAGATTGATGAATGTCGGGCGCTCGAACAGATACGAATAACTGTCGAGTTCACTGCCGGTCAACATGATGTAGCTGTTCGGAAGACTGACGAGGCTCGAGACGTCGAACAGAAGGTAATACTTCTCGCCAACGCCGGCTGAGAAATTCTGCTGCACCTGCGCCGCGGTCAGGGCGCGGTCATGAATGGCAAGCATGCGTACGACGCCCGTCCACGGATGGTCGGAAGAGGTCTCGGCGCCGATCACGAGGGCGAAGGTGTTGTCCCATGCGGCAAGCGTGCCGCCGCCTTGCGGATCGACATCGCCGGTGAAGACACCATTGACATACAACTTCCGGCCCGCGAGCGGATCGTAGGTGAGGACCACGTGCTGCAGGGATGCCTGTGCGCTGTTGTTGGCAAGCGCAGTCAGCATCGGCGGATCGCCGTTGTCGCCGGTCTTGCTGCTGCGTACTTCGGCTTCATACTGCTGCAGCTGTTGCGACAGGGTCACGTTGCGTGTCGTATCGCCGCCGGAATAGGAGATGATGTCGGCGTTCTTCTGCGTTACGTTGCCATTGGCGATCCACGCTTCGATCGAGAACTCGCCGGTCGACTGAATGAGGGTCGCAAGCTTTTGGCTCGACTCCGTTGAGCCTTGAGCTTTGCCGCCCGGTGCGATGTTGATGCCCCA
>DATCBZ010000032.1:0-13270 GCA_036511555.1 Steroidobacteraceae bacterium | reverse complement strand
GAGCCGATAGTGACGGTAGCCGAGAAAGAGGAAATGGCGGCCCTGCATCCATTCAAGCAGTCGCCGTGCTTCGTTGACTTCCGCCTCGGCAAGCGGTGGCGGATCCCGTTCCAGTGACTGCACAAGCTTGCGGATCTGTTTGCGCATCGGCAGCCAGTCGGCAACCGCGAGCCGGACGTCGTTGAGCGCGGTCTCGAGCGTGCGTTGCAGTTCAGCGATGCGCGCGGGATCGGTTTGGCGATCGATCTCGTAGAGCTGCCACGACTCGGCGATGTCATCGGCCGCGCGCTCGATTCGCACGCCTTGCAGAAGGCCGCGGCGATCGCGGCGAACCGCGAGAACCGGATGCACGATTAGATGTACTGCAATTTGCGCGCGGCTGAAAACAATACCGAGCGAGTCCATCAAGAAGGGCATGTCGTCGGTGACGATCAGGACAAGCGTGTGCGCGGACTCAAAGCCATCACGGTCGATGGCCGGATTAAATACCCTGACAAGCGGTTTTCCCGCTCTGCGGGCAAGGCTTCCAAAACCAAGATGCTGCAGGGCCGCCGCCGCCAGCGCTGCAGGGGCGCGCTGCGCAAGATCCTCCTCGGCTACGCCGCGAAAATACGCGCGTAGAAACCTCTTGAGCATCGCGGGCGGATAATGCGTACCCGAACGCCGAATGCGGGTGCCCGCGATGCGCTCGATGAGCGTGCGGCGCGCCGCGGGGATCCGGCGCAGGAGAGTGGTATCGTCGCTGGCGCTTCGCGAGGGCACGCTCACGAGTCCCGCGCAAGATCTTGCAGCAGTGCCGCAAGGAACCGCGCCGCCTCACCTCCGGTTACGCAGCGGTGATCAAAGGTAAGCGACAAGGGCATGCGCAGGTGCGTCTCAATGCCGCCCATGACTGCGACGACGTCGTGACTCAAACGCCCGGCGCCTAAGATAGCGACCACCGGCGGCACGACAACAGGTGTCGCATAGCGACCGGCAATCATCCCAAAATTAGAGAGCATAAAACTGAAATCGCGCAAGTCTTCGGGCGCGACGGTGCGATCGCGCGCAACACGCTTCAGGCGATCAACGTCCAGTCTGAGTTCCTGCGCGTTGCGCCCACCGACGTCGCGAATTACAGGCACGAGCAGGCCATCTGCAGTGTCGACCGCCATGGCAACATCAATACGTTCGAGCACGCGCCGAGTCTGCGAATCGCCGTCGAACCAGGCATTGAGTCCGGGTTCGGCGCGACAGCCGGCGCCTATGGCGCGTAACAAACGCGTCGTGAAGTCCTGTCCGGGGCGCCAATGATGTAGATCCGCATCGTCGAACAACGTGCAGTTCATGACGTTGTCGCGTGCGAGGCTCATGCTCTGCGCCATCGAGCGGCGCAGGCCGCGCAGTTTCACCGGCTCACCTGTCGGGCCGCCCGCGACCGCGCGCTGTGCGGCCGGCGCGGACTTCAGCGCTGAGACGGTCGCCGCCGCCTGCAGCGCGGTCGGGCCGCTCTTCGTCATTACATCATCGACAGTAATAAGCCCACCGCGTCCGCTGCCGGCAATCCCCGTCAGGTCCACGCCGAGTCGTTTGGCGAGCGCGCGTACCGCCGGCGCTGCTCGCACCCGCTCACGCGACGCGCCGCCGTCGCCGCCGGCAACCGCCGTCTCTATGAGCTCCTCCTCGCTGGTCGTCGGCATGCTGCCTACTACAGTGCCGGAATCGTCCGCTGCAGGCCGCGCGGCTGGCGCCGCAGGCGTAGCGCGCGCCGGTGCTGCCAAGCCTGCGATGTCAAATTCCACGAGCGGCGCGCCAGTTGCGATCATGTCGCCCGGCTTGCCGTGTAACACGCGAATTACGCCTGAATACGGGGACGGTACTTCAACGACCGCCTTCGCGGTTTCAACTGCAACCATGGGCTGATCGACTTTGACCTGATCCCCCAGTTTGACGTGCCAGCGCACGATTTCCGCTTCTGCAAGTCCTTCGCCCAAATCCGGAAGATTGAACGTTGTCATGCGCCCTCCGTTCATTGCCGGTTACGTAAAGCTATTCAGTCAGCGTGTCGCGTACCGCATCGACGATACGCGCGACACTTGGAATGTAGTCGTACTCGAGCCTAAACAAAGGCATCGGCGTGTCGTAGCCGGTGACGCGCTTGATTGGCGCTTGCAGATCGTAAAGGCCGTGTTCGGCGACCGTCGCGGCAATTTCTGCGCCGATACCGCAATTGCGCGCGGCTTCATGCACGATGATCAATCGTCCCGTTTTGGCGACCGACTCCAAAATGGTGTCATGGTCGATGGGCGAGAGCGTGGCGAGGTCAATCACCTCGCACGATATGCCGTCCTTCTGCAGTTGCTCCGCCGCGCGCAGACTTTCAAACGTCATGGCTCCCCAGGTGACGATAGTCGCGTCGTGACCTTCGCGCAGTCTGTAACAGACATCAAGTGGTAGGGCTTGACCGTCGTCGGCAATCTCTTGACGCACGAGCCTATACAAACGCACCGGTTCTAGAAACATGACCGGATCAGGGTCGCGGATCGAGGCCAGGAGGAGCCCATAGGCCCGCGCCGGGGAGGAGGGGCAAACCACGCGCAGCCCCGGATGATGCGCGAGCATCGCCTCCAAACTCTCGGAATGATGCTCCGGCGCGTGGATGCCGCCGCCGTGGGGCATGCGCAGCACTAGCGGACAGGTGATGCGACCGCGCGTGCGATGCCGCATCCGTGCCATGTGGTTTGCGATCTGATCCATTGCCGGATAGATGAAACCCATAAACTGAATCTCGGCGACCGGGCGCAGACCCTGCGCCGCCATGCCGATCGACATGCCGGCGATCATGCCTTCAGCGAGCGGAGTGTCCTGTACTCGCTCGCTACCGAATTTTTCTTGTAATCCGGCAGTGGCGCGAAATACCCCGCCATTGACACCGATATCCTCGCCCAGGACGACGACGGTTGAGTCGTGTGCCATTTCCCACGCGTGCGCGCGGTTGATGGCTTCAATCATCGTTACCTTCGCCATGAGCGATCCTGTTACTCAGTGACCGCTGGAGGATGCGTAACGGCGCGCAAGTTCGCGCTGCTCCCGCGTGCTTTTAGGCAGACGTGCGAACACAAAGTCGAACATCGCATCCGTAGATTGCTTGGCGGTGTTGAGGTATTCCTCGACCGCAGCCTCAACCAGTGCTGCGCACTCGGCTTTCAACGCATCTTCACGCGCGTCATCCCAAGCGCCGCTCGCTTTGAGATAAGCGCGCAGGCGCAGCAGCGGCTCGCTGCGCCATGCATCCTTCACTTCGTGTTCCTTCCTGTATCGTGTTGCATCGTCTGCGGTCGTGTGGTCGCTCAAGCGGTACGTGACAGCCTCGATAACTGTCGGCCCTTCGCCGCGGCGCGCAGCCGCAATGGCCTCACCCACCGTGTGGCGCACGGCAATGATGTCATTCCCGTCGACCTGTACCCCGGGAATGCCCGCAGCAATGGCCTTTTGCGCAAGAGTAGCCGTGGCAGTCTGACTCTCGATCGGCACCGAGATCGCCCATTTGTTATTCACGATTACAAAGATGACGGGCAGATCTCGCGCACCGGCGAGATTCATCGCTTCGTAGAAAGCCCCCTGCGAGGTACCGCCATCACCAATGAAAGCAAGCGCGCAACGTGTTTCGCCACGAATCTTCATGGCCATTGCGACGCCCGCGGCGTGCAGCATCTGCGAGCCGATCGGCACGCACCAGGCAAAGTCCTGCCGCGGTACCTTAAAGTCATTACCGCGTTCGTCACCGCCCCAGTAAAGAAGCACGTCTGTCATGGTGGCGCCGCGCCAGAACTGCGCGCCGTACTCGCGGTAGACGGGTACAAGCACATCGTCGACGCGCATTGCAGCAGCCGCTCCGACATGGGTTGCCTCGTGACCAAGGCACGAGGCATAAGTGCCGAGTTTGCCGGTGCGCTGCAGATTGATCGCCTTGGTGTCGAAGGTTCGCACCAGGGTCATCAGGCGATACATCTTTATGAGCTCCGCCGCGTCCCGTGTGAATTCGGGTAGCGCTCCAACGGGGTTGCCATCCGCGTCCAGAAACTGGCAGTACTCTATTTTGAATTCGGCAATCGTCTTCATTGCGACCCCCCCCGAGCGGCGCCGGATTATACATGAGCAACGGCTGCTTACCCCTTCGTCAGGGGGCCGATCTCCACCGCCCGCCCGAGCAGGATGTGTAATGCCCGATCGAGTGCGATCCGCTCGGCGCGCGTAAGCGATTGCAACAGCGAGTGCTCGTATGCAAGCGCGACCGGAGCAACTGCAATATGTACCTGCCGGCCGGCCGCCGTAAGCCGCAATACCGACCGGCGTCGGTCGCCACGTGCTACACGCCGCTCAAGCCTCCCGTCCTGCAGCAAGCCCCGCACCGCGCGGCTCACCGCAACCTTGTCCATGGCGGTACGTTGCGCGACCTCCGCCGCTGACAGGTCTGGGCAGTTCGCAAGTACCGCAAGTACGCGCCACGCGGGGATCGACAGATTAAAGCGCTCGCGATAAGCACCGGCAATCGCACTACTGAGGATATTCGTCAGTACCGAGAGGCGGTACGGCAGAAAGGTATCAAGTTGCAGTGCGACTGGGTGCGGCATGTCGGGAATTCGTTGCAGGCGGCGCCAAGCGTATGATAGTTGCAAGTGTAACTAATCGCGCGGCTCGGAGACTTGCATGGCAGAGGCCTTCGAAAATCCGATGGGTACGGACGGCTTCGAGTTCGTCGAATATGCGGCGCCCGATCCGCAGGCGCTGCGCTCGCTGTTCGAGCATATGGGCTTTCCAGTTGTGGCACGGCACCGGTCCAAGAACGTCACGCGTCACGCGCAGGGCGATATCAATTTCATTATCAACGCCGAACGGGACTCTTTTGCACAAGCATTTGCCCGCGCGCATGGCCCGTCTGCGTGCGCAATGGCGTTCCGCGTACGCGATGCCGCCTTCGCCTATCGGCGCGCGCTTGAGCTCGGTGCGCGGCCAGGCCCGCAGAGTGCAGGCCCGATGGAGCTTAATATCCCTTGTATCGAGGGCATTGGCGGCTCGCTTATTTATCTCGTTGATCGTTACGGCGAGCAATCCATTTACGATGTGGATTTTCGTGCGGTTACCACGCCGGTAGGTCTTGAGTCCGCGGGACTAGCCTGCATCGATCACCTGACCCACAACGTGATGCGCGGCCGCATGGATTATTGGACGAGCTTTTACGAGCGGCTCTTCAACTTTCGCGAGATTCGCTATTTCGACATCGAGGGCAAGAAGACCGGCCTTTTTTCGCGTGCACTGACGAGCCCCTGCGGGCGCATTCGCATTCCCATCAACGAATCGCAGGACGACAAAAGCCAAATCGAAGAATATTTGAAGGCTTACCAAGGCGAAGGGATCCAGCATATTGCGCTGGCTTCAACCAACATCTATCAAACAGTCGATGTGCTAAATCGCCAGGGTGTGAGATTTCAGGATACGCCCGATACCTACTACGAGACGGTCGACGCGCGCGTGCCCGGCCATGACGAGCGGCTCGAAGACCTCTCGCGGCGGCGCATTCTGATCGACGGCAATGCGCACAATGGCGACGGTGTGTTGTTGCAGATTTTCACACAGAACGTCATTGGTCCCATATTTTTCGAGATTATTCAGAGAAAGGGCAACGAAGGCTTCGGCGAGGGCAACTTCCGCGCCCTGTTCGAATCCATCGAGCTCGATCAGATGCGCCGCGGGGTCGTTTAGGGCCGATGTTCGCGCGCGAGATACTGTGCGCTTTGCATCTCAATAAGCCGGCTTGAAGTGCGCTCGAACTCGCGCGCCCAGCGCTCGCCGCGATAAAGCTCGGCGGCGGACGCCGCAGCACTGACAACGAGCTTCACGCTATGATCGTAAAGCTCGTCGACAAGAGCAATGAAGCGGCGCGCCTCATCGTCATGTTGTGCATCGAATTGCGGCACATCGGCAACGATTACGGTCTGGTAAGAGCGCGCGATTTCAATGTAATCGTTCTGGCTTCGCGGTCCCGCGCATAGGACCGCGAAATCAAACCAGATTACCGTGCCTGCCGCATACACGATGGCGAGCAGGCGCTCTTCGATCTGCACCGTGCCCGTCTCGCGCACTGCCCCGGCTGCGAGTTTGCTGAAAAGCGCATCGAGTCGCGCCGGCGTAGCGGCCGCCCCGCTCCCAAGATAAGTGCCCGTTTGGGTGAGGTCGCGCAGGCGATAGTCAGTGCCGGAGTCGACCGCAAGCACACGCGTGTGTCGTTCAAGAAGATCAATGGCCGGCAGAAAGCGCTCGCGCTGCAGGCCATTTTCGTAGAGTCTGCGCGGCGCCAGATTCGAGGTGGCCACGAGCGTGACGCCGCGCCCAAACAGACCGCGCAAAAGATTGCCCAAAATCATGGCGTCGGCGATATCACTGACGAAGAATTCATCAAAGCACAGCACATGCGCCTCGCGCGCGATGCGTTCGGCAACCTCCTCGAGCGGCGCGGCTTGTTTGTCGATGTCTCTCAGATGCGAGTGCACGTCGTACATGAAGCGATGAAAATGCCGACGTTGGCGCTTGGCAAATGGCAGGCTTGCGAAGAACAAATCCATGAGCCAGGTTTTACCGCGGCCGACTCCACCCCACAGATACAAGCCGCGCACCGGTTCCGGCGCTCGCAGCAGCGCAAGCCAGCGTCGTGGCTTGCCGGCGCCAGTCTCGCGCTCAATCAAGCGGCTGCGCAAATCCTCCAGTGCTTCAACTGCAGCCGCTTGCGCCGGATCACGGCAAAAATCGCGCGCCTCAAGCTCTCGTGCATAGAGCTCGTGAAAGCTCGTCAAGTCGAAAGCTCGGCGAGATCGCGGAAGTAATCGAGCGCCTCCGGGTTCGCAAGTGCATCGCGGTTTTGTACCGGTAAGCCATGAATCACGTTGCGCACCGCAAGCTCAGTAAGTTTGCCGGACAACGTGCGCGGCAGATCTGGAACTGCGATGATCTTCGCCGGGACGTGGCGCTGGGTGGCGCGATTTTTGATGGCCTCACGAATTTTCTTTTGCAGCGCGCCATCAAGTTCGTACCCTGGCTGCAGTCGCACGAAAAGCACCACGCGCACATCGCCGTGCCAGTCCTGGGAGACTGCGAGCGTTTCGGTGATCTCAGTCATGCCTTCAATCGCCGCGTACAATTCGGCGGTGCCGATGCGCACACCGCCAGGGTTCAATACCGCGTCGGATCGTCCATAGATGATCAGGCCGTCGTGTGCGGTGAGCGCGGCGTAGTCGGCGTGATGCCAAACACCCGGAAAGCGTTCGAAATACGCGGCCCGATATTTGCGACCGTCTGTATCTTTCCAAAACCCGACCGGCATCGAAGGAAACGGCGCCGTGCAGACCAGTTCGCCGCACTCGCCCAGCACCGCGTGCCCTTGTGCGTCGAAGATCTCAACTCGCATACCAAGCCCGCGACATTGGATCTCGCCTCTATAGACCGGCCGGATCGGGCAGCCCAGTGCGAAACAGGCAACGATGTCCGTGCCGCCCGAAATCGAGGCGAGCTGCACGTCCGCCTTCACGTCGCGATGCACGAAGTCGAAGCTTTCAGGAAGGAGTGGCGAGCCGGTCGAGAGGATGGTGCGCAGCGCGCCCAGTTCAACAGCGCGCGCGGGCGCAAAGCCGCTCTTCTCAAGGGACGCGAGATACTTTGCGCTGGTGCCGAAAATAGTCAGGCGTTCCTCCGCAGCCATGCGCCACAGTGCGCCCGGATCCGGATTAAACGGCGAGCCGTCGTAAAGCAGGAGCGTTGCACCGGTTGCCAGTGCGCTCATGAGCCAATTCCACATCATCCAGCCACAGGTGGTGAAGAAGAAGATCCGATCCTCGCGGCGCACGTCGGTGTGCAGCAAATGCTCTTTCTGGTGCTGCAGCAGCGTGCCACCGGCGCCATGGACTATGCATTTGGGCGCGCCGGTAGTGCCGGATGAGTACAGGATATAAAGCGGATGATCAAACGGCTTTTGCAGAAATTTGAGTGCGGCGCCGGCGCTGCCGAATTCGCTCCAACGCACGGCTGCGCGCGCGCCGGCGTGCACACCATCGAGCACGGCATCGGGATTTGCATAGGGCACGACGATGACCTGCTGCACACTCGGAAGCGCCGCGCACAGCTGCGCAACAATTGCGAGCGAGTCTAGCGTCTTGCCGGCATAGAAATAGCCGTCGGCGGTAAATAGCACCTTTGGCTCGATCTGTCCGAAGCGATCGATCACTGCACCGACACCAAAATCGGGCGAACAGGATGACCAAATGGCGCCGAGGCTTGCGGTGGCGAGCATGGCGATTGCCGCCTCGGGCAGATTTGGCATGAAAGCGGCGACACGATCGCCCGCCACCACTCCTGCGGCTTCGAGCCCGGCGGCGACACGGGCAACTTCGTCATACAACTGCCGATACGAGAGCTCGCGGCGTGCACCACGTTCGTTGCGAAACACGAGTGCCGGGCAGTCGTCACGGTAGCGCAGCAGATTTTCCGCGAAATTCAAACACGCGTTCGGAAAGAAACGCGCCCCCGGCATCGCGGTCGGATTCGCGATGGCGGGCCCGTCTTTGACGCCGCTTGCGCGCAGGTCGGCGAACCGCACCAGTTCGGTCCAAAATTGCGCCGGCTGCTCGATTGACCAGCGGTATACATCGCTATAGTCGGCCATGTGCATCCCCTGGCGGGCGTTCACACAGGCCATGAAGCGCGCGAGATTCGAGGCGCTAGCTCGCTGCGGGGACGGGCGCCATATGGGAGACATGTTGCGCGCTACAGCATCTGGTAGTTCGGTCCGGAACCACCTTCAGGGGTCGTCCAGGTAATAATTTCGTACGGATCTTTGATATCGCAGGCCTTGCAGTGCACGCAGTTAGCGGCATTGATCTGCAGGCGCCTGCCGCCCTCGACGTCGTCCACCATTTCATAGACGCCCGCCGGACAGAAGTTCTGGCAGGGATTGCCGAACTCACGGGTGCAGCGCTCAACGCAGATGGAGGTGTCGGCGACATGCAAGTGCACCGGTTGGTTCTCATCGTGGGTGTTGCCGGCAAAGAATACCGACGACACTCGGTCACGCGGCGGCAGCGTGCGCGGCGCCCAACCCCGATCCGGCGACTGATACTCATCCAATCTCTGCATCTTTGACCAATCGGCTTTATTCTTCAGCGTCCAGGGCGATTTGCCGCGCGTGATATAGGTTTCCCAGGCGCCGTTGACAAGGCCGAACCACAGGCCGCGTTTCATGCCCGGCGCAATGTTGCGTACCTTGCGCAGTTCCTGCCCCCCGGATGAGCAACGCCAGCGCGCATCGAAACCTGCGCTCGTGCCGTGTTCGGCAAGATGCTCAGCAGCGAGGGTCCCCGAGCGAATCGCCTGATGAATGCCCTTGATCTTCGGAAAGTTCACGGTCCCGCCGGCGTCGCCAACCAGCATTGCGCCGGGCATCTCAAGCGTCGGCAAGGACTGCCAGCCGCCGGATGCGATGGTGCGCGCGCCGGCGGCAAGGATCTCGCCGCCCTCGAGCAGAGGCTTGATGCTCGGATGGTTCTTAAATTGTTGAAATGCTTCAAACGGCTTGAAGCGCGGATCGGCGTAATCCAAGCCGGCAACGTAGCCCACGTAAACGCGATCGGCGTCAAGGTGATAGAGAAAACTGCCACCGTAGGTTCTGTGATCGACAGGCCATCCGACAGAGTGCTGAATCAAACCCGGCCGCACACGGCCGGCGGGCAGTCGCCACAGCTCTTTGAATCCAAGTCCAAAAGTCTGCGGACAATGGCCCGCAGCCAGATCAAAGCGTTCGATAAGCTCTTTGGAGATCGAGCCGCGGCAACCTTCCGCGAGCAGCGTGACACCGGCATGGATCTGCACGCCTGGCGTGTAGTTGGGGCCACGGCTGCCGTCCTTTTCCAGACCCATATCGCCGATGCGCACGCCTTTGACCCGACCGGTGTCGTCATAGATTGCTGCAGCGGCAGCAAAACCGGCGAAGACATCCACTCCCAGCGCTTCGGCCTGTTGCGCAAGCCACGGCGTCAGTTGCCCTAACGAAATGATGAAGTTGCCGTGGTTATGCATCTGCGGCGGCACGAGCGGAAAGCGCAGCGCACGATGCGCCGTCATGAACGAGAACTCATCGCGCAACGCCGGAACCTTCATGCCTGGATATTCTGCGCGCCAGTGGGGTAGCAGCTGTTCAAGCGGTCCGGGTTCCAACACTGCACCTGAGATTGAATGCGCGCCGACGCTTGCGCCTTTCTCAAGGACGCAGATGGTTTTGTCCGGCAGCAGCTGCTTCAGACGGATCGCCGCTGCCAACCCGGCGGGGCCCGCGCCTACGACCACGAAGTCGTATTCCATGATGTCGCTCATGCTGCGTGCCTATTTCGGCTGCATGCGGATCGCGCCGTCCAGGCGGATTGTCTCGCCGTTTAGCATGGGGATCTCAAAAATCGTGCCGACGAGCCGCGCGAATTCCTCCGGCTTGCCGAGGCGCGCCGGGAATGGGATTTGCTTTGCGAGCGCTTCCTGATTTTCCTGCGACATTGCCGCTACCATCGGCGTCAGAAATATTCCCGGAGCGATCGACATGCAACGGATTCCAAATGCTGCGAGTTCGCGTGCGATCGGCAGCGTCATGCCCATGACGGCAGCCTTGGTCGCTGAGTACGCAGCTTGGCCTATCTGCCCTTCGAACGCGGCAACCGACGACGTATGAATCAGAACTCCGCGTTCGCCATCCTCAGTCGGCGTGTTCTGCTGCATGAGGGCGGCCGCGGCTTTGTCGCACAGGAACGTGCCAATGAGGTTGATATGAATGACCTTGGTAAAAAACTCCCCGGCCATTGGGCCGTTCTTGCCGAGCACGCGCGCCGCGCCGATTACGCCCGCGCAGTTGACAAGGAGATTGATGCCGCCCATGCGCTCGCGCGCCGCTTCCATCGAGGCGTTCACCTCGGCTTCCGAGGTGACGTCGCATTTGACAAATCCTGCGTGCACACCGAGCTCTGCTGCGGCGGCTCGACCCGGGCCTTCCTGCACATCGAGGAGGGTGACTTGACCGCCCGCAGCCGCGATATAGCGCGCCGCGGCATTGCCAAGGCCAGATGCACCTCCGGTGAGGACGGCGCGCGCGTCAGCAATCTTCATAATTCTCCCTCATTTACATTCGAAATATGCCGTAGCGCTCCGGCGCCGGCTTGGGGCCGTGAGCTGCTAGGTGTAGTGCCAGTCCCAGCACGCGACGCGTGTCGAGCGGATCGATGACACCGTCGTCCCACAATCGCGCAGTGGCGTAGAACGGGTTGCCCTGTGTCTCATATTGGGAGCGGGTTTCCTCCATGAAGCGGCGCTCCTCTTCTTCCTGCCAGACTTCATGCCGCAATTTTGCCGCGTCGCGGCGCACGGTGGCTAGCACTTGCGCGGCCTGCTCGCCGCCCATTACTGAAATGCGCGCATTGGGCCACATCCATAAGAATCTGCCGCCGTAGGCGCGGCCGCACATTGCATAGTTGCCGGCGCCGAAGGAGCCGCCGATCAGTACAGTCAGCTTTGGCACCGTGGCGCAGGCAACCGCGGTCACCATCTTGGCACCGTCCTTGGCGATGCCCGCGTTTTCATACTTGCGTCCGACCATGAAGCCAGTGATGTTCTGCAGGAAAAGAAGCGGCACGCGGCGGCGGTTACTTAACTGCACGAAATGCGCGCCTTTGAGGGCCGACTCGGCGAACAAAATGCCGTTGTTAGCAACGATACCCACCGGGCAGCCCCAGATATGCGCAAATCCGCACACCAGGGTCGTGCCGTAGTTGGCTTTAAACTCGTGAAAGTCCGAGCTGTCGACGAGTCGTCCGATGATCTCACGCACGTCGTACGGCTGGCGGTTGTCCTGCGGCAAAACCCCGTAAATCTCTCGCGGGTCAAGTTCCGGCTCGCGCGGCTCACCGCACGCAAGCCACGGCGCCGATGGTGCCGGCAACGATGCGAGAATTGAGCGCGCGATCGCAAGCGCATGGGCATCATTGTCGGCGAGATGGTCGACGACGCCTGAGGTGCGCGCATGTACATCACCTCCGCCGAGCGACTCGGCGTCTACCTCTTCGCCCGTCGCCGCCTTCACGAGCGGCGGCCCGGCGAGAAAAATCGTGCCTTGATTGCGCACGATAACGGTCTCATCGCACATGGCAGGCACGTACGCACCGCCGGCGGTACAGCTTCCCATGACGAGCGCAATCTGCGGAATTGCGCGCGCGGATAACTGCGCCTGATTGAAGAAAATGCGTCCGAAGTGTTCCCTGTCGGGGAACACCTCGTCCTGCAATGGCAGGAACGCGCCGCCGGAGTCGACCAGATAAACGCACGGCAATGCATGTTCGAGCGCAATGGTCTGCGCACGCAGATGCTTCTTTACCGTAAGCGGAAAGTAGGTACCGCCCTTTACGGTGGCATCATTGGCAATGATGACGCAGGCGCGGCCGTGAATCCGGCCGACACCTGTTATAAGTCCTGCGGCCGGCGCATCCGCTCCATACATGCCATGTGCGGCGAGCGCCGAGAACTCCAGGAATGCACTGCCCGGATCAAGCAGTGTCTGCACTCGCTCGCGCGGTAAAAGCTTGCCGCGGGCGATGTGCTTGCGGCGCGCCTCCTCGGAGCCGCCGCGACTGGCACGCTCCACTTCCGCACGCAACGCCGCAACTTGTTCTGCCATGCGCGCGTGGTTGGCGCGAAAGCGTTCGCTTCCAGGCTCTATCTGCGACGCCAGACGGGGCATGGGATTGGCGCGTTAGGCCAAACGCTCGACGGCGATGGCGACCGCTTCACCGCCGCCGATACAAAGTGCGGCAATGCCCTTGGTACTGCCGCGTCGCGCCAGCGCGTGCACCAGAGTCGTGACGATGCGCGCGCCGGTTGCCCCAATCGGGTGACCCAGCGCGCAGGCGCCGCCGTGTACATTGACGCGCGCGTGATCGATTTCAACATCACGCATAGCCGCCATGGTGACGACTGCGAAGGCCTCGTTGATCTCGTATAGATCGACGTCCTGGGCTTGCCAGCCAGCTTTGACAAGCACTTTACTGATGGCCCCGATGGGCGCAGTCGTGAACCACTCCGGTTCGTGAGCGTAGCTTGCGTAGGCAACAATGCGCGCGAGCGGCCGGATGCCGCGCGCTTGAGCGGTGCTCGCGCGCATGAGCACAACGGCGGCGGCCCCGTCTGCGATCGAGGATGAGCTGGCAGCGGGTAC